>CAZKVD010000028.1:0-19880 GCA_964556145.1 uncultured Bifidobacterium sp.
GCGGCATCGAGAATCAGTGCTGCAGCACCGGCGACATGGGGCGAGGCCATCGAGGTGCCCGACAAAATCGCCTCGTCGGTGGGGCTGTCGATTCCTGCGGACAACACGCTGCTTCCGGGGGCGAAGATGTCGACGCACGTGCCGTAATTGGAGTAGCTGGCACGTGAGTCGTAGCGGTCGGTGGCACCCACGGTGACCGCGCTGGGTTCGCTGGCGGGCGAAGCACTGCAGGCATTGGCCGCCGAGTTGCCCGCGGCAACGACGACGGTGATGCCATCGGCCACCGCACGCGCAACGGCATCGTTCAACGCAACCGAAGTAGAGCCGCCGAGGCTCATGTTGGCAACCGCCGGCGTTCCGGCCGCGTGATGCGACACCATCCAATCGATGCCTGCGATGACACCGGCGAGCGTGCCGGAGCCGTAACAGTCGAGAACCTTGACGGGAATGATCGTTGCCTCGGGCGCGACACCGAACGACTGACCCGCAACCGTGCCGGCAACGTGGGTGCCGTGTCCGTTGCAATCACTTGCGTCAGCCGGATTCGACGCCCCCTCGATCGTGTTTCGGCCCGTGGCGACTCGCCCACCAAAGTCGGCATGCGCCGCATACACACCGGTATCGATCACATAGACCGATGCCAGGCGACCCGTGGTGGGTCGAAGAATTGTGCCGTCGAGGGGCAATGCACGTTGGTCAATTCGGTCGAGACCCCATGCTCGGGTGGCAATCGGTCGACCCGTTGCCGTGTTCGGAGTGAATGCAACGGGCGGATTCGACGCAGGACCCTCACCTGCATCGTTTCGGGCCGTCACCGTGACCGTATACGTGGTGCCATTGACGAGGCCGGCAACCATGCAGCGCAGTCCGACGGTGCCGCATGTGTGGCCACCGGGCGACACGGTGGCGGTGTAGTTGAGCGTTCCACGACCAACGGTTGTTGGTGCGACCCAGTTGACCCACGCTGCTGCGTCGAGAGCAGTGACGACAACCGATCGCGGTTCACTTGGACGAACCGTTGTGTCGACGGCAGCAAACGTCCATGACAACTTGACCTGGCCGGTTCGCCCACCCCAACCGTCGACCGCGATGTTGTAGGTGGTGCCGGCCACAACTTCAAGAGCGACGCGGCTCCACAGTTGACCGCTGGCGAGACCGAAGTCGTCGTTCACAGCCCGCACCGACAAGCTCGACATCGCAGAACCCGTGTAGACCCCGAGAAGCGTGTCGAAGTTGCTCGTGAGAGTGGCATCGGTGGTGGAACCCGTTGCAACGACCAGGTCACCACTGGCCGGCGCGGTCCAACGGAACCACAGCGAGGCTGTTCCGCCCGAACCACCGTGGCTTGGTTCAGAGGTCTCTCGTGTGGCCCCGACATTCGAAGTCGACACCACACCGCTCGCTCCGGAAATCGGTGCAGCATTCGCGAAATTGTCGTTGGCGGGTCGCGGCGTGATGGTTGTCGTGGTGGTGGGAGCAACGGTGGTCGTGGTTGTGCGTACAACGGTTGTCGTGGTGGTGGGAGCAACGGTGGTCGTGGTGGTCGGGGGAACCGTCGTGGTTGGCGCAACCGTGGTTGTCGATGGGACAACTGCTGTCGTGGTGGGCGCAACGACGGTCGTGGTGGGTGACGGAGCGTCGGTCGAGCCGACATACAAGAGCCTGCTGGGCGAACCAACACCGGGCAGCGTCACGACACCCGTTGTTGCCGACACAAGGATCTGTGAGGCGACCTGTGCCGGGGTCATCGACGGGTTGACCGAAAGAACCATGGCAGCCGCACCCGCAACGTGTGGTGCCGCCATCGACGTGCCACTGAGAGTGCGCATGATGGTGTCGCCGGTGTGCGATGCCGAGGCGATGCCGACACCCGGGGCGAAGAGGTCGAGACACGAACCCCAGTTCGAAAAAGAAGCACGGGCATCGTTCGATCCGGTTGCGCCAACCGTGAGTGCGCTGGGTTCGCTGGCGGGAGACGCGTTGCAGGCATCTGCATTCGAGTTGCCCGCTGCGACGACGAACACGACGCCGTCAGCCACGCCGCGGGCGATGGCGGCGTTCAAGATGGTCGACTTTGCGCCACCCAAACTGAGATTGGCAACTGCTGGCTGGCCCGCTGCGTGATCCGCAATGATCCAGTCGACGCCGGCGATGACCGATGACATCCAACCGCTGCCATTGCAGCCGAGAACCCGAACCGGCACCACGGTCGCGGCCTTTGCGACACCTGTGGTGACTCCGGCAACGGTTCCCGCGACGTGCGTTCCATGACCATGACAGTCATTCGTGCCGTTGGTGTCGCCAACACCGTTGAAGCCCGCAACGACACGCCCGCCGAACTGCACGTGTGTCGGACGCACGCCCGTGTCGACGACGTACGCGCGCACGCCCGCGCCGCGATTCGGATAGGTGTACAGGCGATCGAGCGGCAGATTCCGTTGGTCGATGCGGTCGATGCCCCACGACACGGGCGACAGCTGCGTGTCGGACGCAACGACCACCGAGTCGGGTTCGATCGCGATCACGTTCGGGTCGGCCGAAAGTGCGTCGTATGACTCGGACGTCAGATCTGCAGCGAACCCGGTGATTGCCCGGCTGTAGGTGGTGACGTTGGTTGCCCCGACGCTTGACGCTGCGGCGAACGCGCTTGCTCCACTGCGCAGCTGAACGATGTAGCGCCCGGGAGTTGCCGCAACCCGAAAGGTGGAGTTGCGTTCGACGGCCACGACGTCGGCATCGTTGCGCAAGCGGCGCACGTCGTTTGCGTCGAGTTTGGCAACGATGCCCTCGACCGCATCTGTGAACACATCGGAAACCGAGTTGCCAAGCGCGCGTTCCTTGCGCGCTCGAGCAGCAGCATTGACATCGGAATCGAAGGTGACGACGTACTCGGCCTCGGTTCCGGCCGTCGCTGCCATGGCGGGTGCAGCGACACCAATGGCGGAGACCACGAGCCCGGCTGCCAGGGCAGCGAAGACGGCGCGCGGGACGTTTCTCACGAATCCAACCGTATAGAAGAAAGGTAAGAAAGTCCGAGCGGGCGCGGCCCGAACCCGGCGCTAGGGCTCAACGCTCAACTGACCCCGCAGGTCCACCGTCTTTCCACCGTCGGTGACGACTTTGAACGTCACCTTGCATACCCCGGGCCGTAGCCCCTCGATCATGGTGCCACCGAACTTGGGCCGACACCTCCGCCGCGATGTGGGGCCGATATAGACCGTGACAAGTGAACCGGTCGGCACTGTGACTTTGGCGAGGCGAGCGGCATCTTCAGGAGTGATCTTCGTGCCTACCTTCAACGCAGTGGGAAGGGTTCGGCCAACGGCAGGCCCGGTTGGGCCAGCCACCCCGATTACGCCTGCATCAAGCGGCACGTAGGCACCCGTCCCCCCCGCTGCCGACGGCACGTAGACCTTCAAGCCCCCCGCCCCCGACGGCGCCGGGGTTCCGCTGATGGCTTCCTGGCCCGCCGTCGGCGAGGGACTTGTCGCCGGCTTGGCCGTCGTCCCGGGAGCCGATTTCGACGTCGTGGCGGTGGTCTCGGTGTTGGAGCTTATTTGACTGCCGGAATGACCGAGCCCGGTGCTGTAGGGATCAGACATCTCCGAACCCGGCAGCATCGGGATATCGCTGTACGGCGTGTCGGGATACGTCCACGGATCGGGCGGGGCCGGCACGGGTGCCTGCTCGCCGACGGTCGCAGTCACCACTTGTGAGTAATAGCGGAAGTCGGCCCGTGGCGCAGTCACTTCGTTGATCGCCGCAACGCGGAAGGCATAGGACTCGTCGTTTTCCAGGTCGGCCACCGTGTACGACGTGTTCGTGCCGACTCCGTCGACAATCGTTTGCCACGTGTCACCGGCGTCGTCGCTGACCTGGATCACGTAGTCGAAGACCCCGGGGTTCCACTTCGGCGTCTTAGGTTCGATGAACGACACCGCGTATGGCTCGTCCCAACTGAGGGTCACGGCGCCGTTCGACGGCGTTGCGGTGAGGTTGTCAATGCGGCCGCCCGACATCCAACGCACCATTGCACGGACGGGCAAGGCCAGCGATGCGCCGTTTGTCGCACAGTCGTCACCCGTCGATACCTCGGCGATGATGCCGGCCAGCACCTTGCGATCGCCCACCGTTGCGACAACGGGGCCACCCGAATCGTAAGGACATGCGAGACCGCCTTTTGCGCCCTTCGCACGACCCAGGCAGAGCCGGTCTGCGCCCCAGTAGTTCGTCCACTTGCCGCACTCGTTGTCGTCGCGATTCGTCAGAATTTCGACGTCCGCGGACTTCAGGACACCACCACCCATCGTCTTGGCGCCGTTCGAATATCCGTATCCCGAGATCGTGGCCGTCGTGCCTTTTTCGGGCCATGAAGCATCGAGATCGAAGGGCATGTCGATTGCCTCGACCACGCCCGGTTCGAACTTGATCTCACGATCGAGGCGCAAGAGGACGAAGTTTCGTCCGAAACCCGCCGAGACGCTTCCCGACACGCCGTACACGTAGTTGCCGATGTTCTCCGTTGTCACCGGCTCACCCACGGTCGCCTTGCCGACGCCGATGTGGAATCGGTCGTCACGCCAGGGCGCACCAGCCGTGTCGGTACACGAGAAATTCGTGGCAACCCACCACGAGTTCACAATTACCGCACTGCACGGCGAGACCCAATAACGCGGATCCTGCCAACTGGTCTGCGGGGAATAGGCAATGGTGAGGTCGTCATTCATGCGGTAGACGATCGCTTGGTATGGAGCGGCGCTGATGGGGACACCCGAAGACGGCCCACCGGTGATGTTGCGGTCCCGCTCTGCGTCGTTTGCCGACTCACTGCCGCCACACGCCGCCGTCACCACAAGCAGCCCACCGATGAGCAAAGCAAGAATTCGATTGTTGCGCCGAGCAAGGTGCACTGTGCCTCCCAGAATGAACTGAAATTCACCGTAATCCAGCCCGCACACGATGTCTCGTCACTGGCTGAACCGCTCTTCAGACTGCGCCGGCAGTACTGTCTTTCGTGATGACGGCTCGCAGGCGGAGGGCTTCAGGGCTGGTGAAGGGGCTCGTGGTTGTTGTCATGGCTTCGTCATGTTCCTCGCCGTCGGTCGACACGACCGCTCGCTCAACGGTGCCGGCCGCAACAACTTCGTCGACAACCACGACGACGATCCCCTCTTTGTTGCCGTCCGAGGGAACGATTCCTCTTGCCGACCTGGGCACGGCACGACGCGGCACCGACCTTGTGGAGTCCGCCCGGCGTGCGGTTGCCACATGGCAGGACGCACCGGTCGAATGCTACGAATCGAAGGCCGAGGCACTTGCCGCACGCGACCAGTTCGCACGTGTCGGCACGTACCTCGCCAAGGCACGAATTGCTGCGCGGGATCTCGCCGATGCATCGGCGTTCAAGGAAACGATCTCGATCGAAGTCGAATACCGCACCTATGCAGCAACGCGTCGCTTCATCACCTGCAAAGCCGCCGCGGCACAGGCCAAACCAAGTGGAACAACGACAACCGTCGAGGGCGGAACCACGAAGGGACTTGCAGCCGGAGGCGTCGTCGAGGTGAAGTTGGCCGTCACCGGCAATCCCGTTGTCGACCAGGAATTCACGGTGGCCGACCCCGGTGCGCCGTGCGACGGCAATGGAGCCAACACGACGTTCCTCGTGAGCTCCCAAGATGCCTCGGGGCGATGGGTGATCGCCGACGTCATCGTGAACAACGACGGGGCAACGAGTGCCGTGGTCATCCCCGTGCGTGCGGGATCGGGAGCGATCGAATACCTCGCGTACTGCGGCACACAAGACAAGCGGCACGGCGTCACCACGTACCGGGTTCGTACCACGGGCGACACGACAACAACCGCGCCGTCGCCGACAACGACGGACCCGGACGCACCCCTCGTGGTAGTCGATCTTCCGCTGAACGACACCGCGCTGGTGGTTGACTCGCACGCAACGGAGGTCGCAGTCGAACCCGAGAGCGTCACGAAGTTTCTTGCAGCGAACGGAGCCGAGGGCGGCATCGTGGTCGCTCGCGTGAATGATGGCGACTGGATCGCACTTCGCGAGGGTCAGGTGTCTTGGCTGCCGGTCGGCGCCGGCGAACCGGGCCTGGAGACGAAGATCGTCGGCGCAAAGACACCCGTCGATCGCACAATTCGCGTGACTGCCCCAACGACAACGACAACGTCGACCGTTCCCGCGACAACGTCGAGCGCACCGACGACGGTCGTTCGCGTCACAAACTCGTCGACAACAGACACGGACTCGACGATCTGGGTGATCGGCATCCTGCTCGGCCTGGCAACGTTCGCAGTTGCAGCCGCGCGTGCACGGCAACGCCGCTAGAACAGAGCAACGCTGCTGGAACTCAGCCTTCTTGTTCGGCGATCTCGCGGCGCACTTCGTCCATGTCGAGTTCGCGCACCGCGCCGATCAATTGCTCGAGCATGTGTTCGGGCAAGGCGCCGGCCTGGCGAAAGACCAGAACGCCGTCGCGGAAGGCCATGATCGTGGGAATCGACTGAATCTGCAGCGCCCCTGCGATTCCCTGCTCGGCCTCGGTGTCGACCTTTGCAAACGTGATGTCGGTGTGAGCGAGTGCCGCCTTTTCGAACACGGGCGCAAACATCTTGCAGGGGCCGCACCAATCGGCCCAAAAGTCGATGAGCGTGATGCCCTCGGCCGTCACGGTGGCCTCGAAGTCCGATTCGGTCAGGTTCACGGTCGTCATGGATTCGAGGGTAACAGTCACGGGTGGAGAGCGTTCCGTGAGTCGCCACACTGTCGGCAATGAGCAGCATCGTCGTGTCCGAACTCGCCTACGCACCACCCGGCGCAGACCAGTTGTTCTTCGACGTCAGCTTCGGCATTGCGCCCGGAGAACACGCCGCAATCGTCGGTGCGAACGGTGTCGGCAAGAGCACGATTCTGAAGATCCTCTCGGGTGTCTACGAAGCCGACGACGGTGAATTCACCGTGGGTGGCAACTTCCTGTCGATGACCCAGGACGTCGGCATGTCGCGGCCCGACGACTCGCTGCGCGAGATGCTCGTCGAAGTTGCACCCGCAAACCTGCGTACGGCGGGGCGCGCGCTGATCGCCGCCGAGGCTGCGCTCGCCGACGGCACCGACGATGGCATGGGATACGCCGAGGCGCTTGCCACGTGGGGCGACCTCGGTGGTTATGAACTCGAGGCACAGTGGGCCGCTGCCGCCCAACGCAGCGTGAAGACTCCCGTCGACGACTTCGCCCGTCGCAAGGTGTCGGAACTGTCGGGTGGTGAACGCAAACGACTCGTGCTCGACCTTCTTCTCACGTCGGGTGCCGACGTGCTGCTGCTCGACGAACCAGACAACTACCTCGACATTCCCACGCGCGGCTGGCTCGAAGACCAAATTCGTGCTTGCAAGTCGACGATCCTCATGGTCAGTCACGACCGCGTGCTGCTTGAAAACGTCGCCACGAAAATTGTCGTCATCGAAGGCGCCGGCTGTTGGGTCCACGGCGGTTCGTACGTCACATTCCCCGAGGCACGGGCAAAGCGGCAGGAACAGTTGGGCGACGACCTGAAGCGTTGGGAAAACGAAGAACGACGCCTGTTCCAGCACATGAAAATCATGAAGACGCGTGCCGCGCAGAACTTCAAGAACGCCACCAAGGCGAACGCTGCGGAAACACGATGGGAAAAGTTCGTCGCCGCCGGGCCGCCGCCACCACCGGTCCCCGACCAACAAATCCATGTCAGGTTCCGTGGGGCCGACTCGGCACGTCGCGTCGTGAAGTTCGACGGCGTTGCGGTCGACGATCTGTTCCTGCCCTTTTCCGAGGAAGTGCACTTCGGCGAACGTGTCGGGCTGATCGGGCCGAACGGAACCGGCAAGACGCACCTGTTGAACGCATTGAACGGAAAGACGCACGGCCTCGTAGGCGACATCGCGTTCGGTCCGCGCACGTCGGTCGGCATGTTCAACCAGGTCAACGACCGACCCGAATTCAACGGTCGCACCTGCATCGAAATCGTGCGCGACAAACTGACCGATGAGGAAAAGTCGATGCGAGCGCTGGCACGCTACGGCCTGCGCAACCAGGCCCGACAAGAGTTCCAAACTCTGTCGGGCGGCCAAAAGGCCCGACTCGAAATTCTTTCCCTCGAACTCGACGGCCACAACGTGTTGTTGCTCGACGAGCCAACCGACAACCTCGACATCGATTCGTCCGAGGCGCTGGAGCGCGCGCTCGACGGGTTCGAGGGCACGGTCATTGCCGTCAGCCACGACCGCACGTTCCTCGCGAAGTTCGATCGATTCATCATGATCAACGACGACGGCGCCGTGTACGCACTGCCCGACTTCGATGTGGCGATGAAGGGTCTTGCAGAACCGTCGAAACTGGCCACGGTTCGCTTGGCCAAGCCACTGACGACCTGAGGATTACTGCGCGTCGGCGGGGTTCCGGCCGACGAGATGCAGGCGTTCGGCACGCAATTGCGCGAGCAGTCGGTCGGTGGTGCCGTTGCACAACGCGATTCCCCACTCGACGCGGAACTGCACCTCGCTGGCTGCGTCGGTGCCGTACGCGAAACCCGAATTCTTCTTGCGCCCCGACACCGCAAACGTGGTGTAGCCGGATTCGTTGTGCTCGCAGGCCACAACCTTGGCAAACGGCCACTCGACGGTGTTGTTGGTACCGAGAAACACGGCCCGCTTGTTGGTGATGACCGTGTCACCGTCTTCGACGTAGCCGAGTGACTCTTCTCCGGGTATGCGCTTGCCGCGAACCCCTCCGGTGTTGAGACGGATTCCGCCGAACAGCGGAAACGAAACGCCGCCGTAGCCACCCTGATACGTGGCGGGTGCACGTTGTGTTTCGAGCAGGGCCGAACCGGTGATTTTTGCGATCGCGAACTCGCCTGCCTTCAGCACCACGCTGCCGTCGTCGCCCGTGAAGAGACCGTCGAGGTCACCCGCCGCGGAACGTTCGACGGCATCGATCATGGTGTCGATGGTGTCGAGCCGCGACTGGGTGTCGGCCTGTGCGGTGGCAGATGCCTCGGCGGCTGATTGAGCCGCTTGTTCTTGCTTGCGCCGGCGACGTCGATCGAAAAATCCCACGCACCGATCGTATGCAACGGGTGTGCTCATAGCCTCCACGTCGTGATCGTGATCGACGCACAGGGCCTCGCCGCATCGCGGCCGAACCGTCCTTTGTTTCGCGACCTGTCGATCACCGTGTCAACGGGCGACCGCATCGGCGTCGTGGGCCTGAACGGGTGCGGCAAGAGCACGTTGCTGCGTATTCTCACCGGCGAACTCGCACCTGATTCGGGAGAGGTGCGCACCGGACGCAATGCGCGGGTCGGAATTCTGCCCCAGCATCCCGTTCTCATCCCGGGAACCGTTCGTGACGCAGCCAGTGCCGGCGTCGAAACTTGGCGCGCCGAGGCCGCACTGTCACGCCTCGGCATGGGCGACATGCTCGATGCCCGTACCGATCAATTGTCGGGCGGCCAAACAAAGCGCGTTGCCCTTGCATCGTTGTTGTGCAGGGAGTGGGATGCCCTCATTCTCGATGAACCGACCAACCATCTCGACCTCGACGCCATCACTTATCTCGAGGACACGCTCGCAGCGTTCACCGGTGGCCTCGTTCTCGTCACCCACGACCGCCACGTTCTCGACCGTGTGACCACAAAGGTTCTGGAAATCGATCGCGGTCGCGCATTCATGCACGAGCCGCGCGGGATCAACGAAGGTTCGGGCTACGCCGCCTATCTGTCGGCACGCATCGAGCGCGAGGAGAACGCTGCAACCGCCGAACAGGTTCGACGCAACGCCGCACGGCGTGAACTCGCATGGCTGCGCCGTGGCGCGCCCGCGCGTTCAACCAAACCCAAGGCGCGGGTCGATGCCGCCAAGGCATTGATCGCCCAGCGCGCCGATGGTCCCGCACGACAGGGCGATCTGGGCCTCGACCTCGGCACGACCCGCCTCGGCTCGAAAGGTGTCGAATTCGACAACGTCACCTTCGCCTGGCCCGGCGCTGCATCACCCACCATCGCCGAGTTCGGCTTCGTGTTCGAACCCGGTGATCGCATCGGCATCGTCGGTGCCAACGGCGCCGGCAAGAGCACGCTTCTCGACCTCGTCGCGGGCCGCATCGAACCGGCATCAGGTCACGTCGTGCGCGGGTCAACCGTGAAGATCGGCTATTACGACCAGCTAGGCCGCGACCTCGACCCGAACCAACGTGTGCGTGACGCTGTCATCGGCGACAAGGGCGACCCGTCCGTCGAAGACCTCAACTTGATGCGCAGCTTCTGGTTCGACGGCGATGCACAGTTCGCCCCCATCGGCACGCTGTCGGGTGGCGAGCGTCGACGCCTGCAGTTGTTGCTCACCCTCGTCGAACAGCCCAACGTCTTGCTGCTCGACGAACCGACGAACGACCTCGACCTCGACACACTGCGTGCCCTCGAGGATCATCTCGAAACGTGGCCCGGCATCGTCATTGTCGTCAGCCACGACCGCACGTTCCTCGACGTCACCGTTGACCAGGTGTTGGCACTTGCCGGCGATGGTTCGGTACGCCAGGTTCGCGGCGGTGTCGCCGGCTGGCTGACCGAACGCAATGCAACTGCGAAGAACCCCGACAAGTCCCGTCCGGCAGCGGCATCGGCGACGGCGAAAACAGAGGCAAAGCCCACGGCGAAGCCGAAGGTCAGCCCCAGCACCCTGCGGCGACAGATCGGCGAAGCCGAGCGCGCCATGAACAAGGCAACTGCCGACCAGCAGCGTCTCACCGAACAACTCGCAAGCGCAGGCAGCGATCACCAGAAGCTCGCTTCGCTCAGCGAGGAACTCGGCCGCGCCACCCAGGCGTTGTCCGACGCCGAGGCTCGCTGGCTCGACCTCGCTGCCGACGCCGAAGCTGCGGGCCTCTCACTCGACTGAGGCCGCTGACGGGCGCGGTACTGTCGGGTTCGTCGAACCAGGGGGCCACATGGACACTCAGTACTGCATCGTCGAGAAGAAGAACCACGTGATGACTGTTCGACTGAACCGTCCCGACCGGCTGAACGCAATGCACCCCCCGGCCAACATCGAACTCGGCCAGGTCTTCGACGACTTCGAGGCCGACGACGACATGTGGGTTGCCGTCATCACGGGCGAGGGTCGTGGGTTTTGTGCGGGCAACGACCTGCGCTACCAAGCCGAGGGCGGCAAGCGCGACCCGATGCCCCGAGGCTTCGGCGGGCTCACCTCGCGCTGGGACATGGTCAAGCCGGTCGTGGCGGCCGTGAACGGAGTCGCGATGGGCGGTGGATTCGAAATCGCTCTTGCGTGTGACCTCATCATTGCCTCCGACAAGGCCGTCTTCGCCCTGCCGGAACCCAAGGTGGGCCTTGCTGCACTGGCCGGTGGACTCAACCGTCTCCCCCGCCACATCGGCCCGAAAAGGGCGCTCGGCATGATCTTGACGGGTCGCCACGTCTCGGCGGAAGAAGGCTACGAACTGGGTTTCGTCACTGCGGTTGTCCCACATGACGAGCTGCTCGAACGCACCCGGGAGTGGGTCGAGCAGATCCTCGCCTGCTCTCCACTGTCGGTTCGGGCCAGTAAAGACGTCGTCTACCGCAGCCTGTCGACCGGATCGCTGCGCGAGTCGATGGAGGCCACCTACGACTCCGTCAGACGGCTCCAACAAAGCGAGGACTTCGTCGAGGGTCCGAAGGCGTTCGCCGAGAAGCGGCCACCCCGGTGGAAGGGTCGCTGAACGACCTCTCCGAACGACCCGAAAAAATCGGGGTTTTCGGCACGGGTATCACCCACTTTCCCGTCGGCATCTAATAGTTTCGGGGCCATGAAGAAGCGTGACCTCATCCAAGCAGTAGCCATCCACGCCGACGTCGACAACAAGACGGCGGCCAAAGTTGTCGAAGGAACGATCGACGTCATCCTCGCGAATGTCGCGAAGGGTGAAATCGTGAACATCTCCGGCTTTGCAAAGTTCGCCAAGATCAAGCGTCCTGCCCGCATCGCTCGTAACCCAGCGACCGGCGAGCAGATCAAGGTCAAGGCCAAGACCGTTGCCAAGATCACCGCGCTCAAGGGCTTCAAGGACATCGCTCTCGGCGTTGCTCCCGCACCCAAGCTGAACTCGGTTCGCAAGGCTGCTCCTGCTCCGGCCAAGAAGGCTGCAGCAAAGAAGCCCGCAGCGAAGAAGGCACCCGCGAAGAAGGCTCCGGCCAAGAAGGGCAAGCGCTAGTCGCTCTCCTCTCTCTCTTCGTTACTACGGAAAACGAGAAGCCCGGCCGCAAGGCCGGGCTTCTTCATTTCTCCGATTCGTTTGTCGAACCGCGTGTCATCCCTTCCCGGGAGTCGGCGGCTTCATGCCCTGCTGGCCCGGCTGCATCGTGTTGCCACCCGTCGGGGGCTTCATGCCTTGCTGACCGGGCTGCATGCCTTGCTGGCCGTTCATTGGCGGCGCAACACCGTCGGTCTCTTCGCCACCAAGCGGCATTCCTCCGGCCATCTTCATCATCAGTTCCATGCATGTGACTCCGCCGTATGCCTTGCAGAACGCATCGGCTTTGCCACCGAACTTTTGCAACGCAACCATCGGACCCGCCTGCAAAGCGGCTCGGCAGTCTGCTTCGCTCACGCCGATTGCAGCGCAAGCCGCGCTCACCTTGGCAGGATCGAGAGCCGGGCCCTTGGGCAGGCCCTGCTGTCCAGCCTGCGCTCCGCCGCTAGTGGCGAAGGAGAACTCCCTTTCGCAATCCGCTTCGGGACGATTCAGGAGCGTTGAACACATCTTCACCCACTTTGACTTTCCGAGAGCCGAGAAGTCGGGGCCCTTGCTCACGCGGAACATGAGCGCGCAGTCGACTTGGCTGAAGATCTTCGAGCAGTTGTCGTCGAACTTCGTGGTGGGCTGCTGAATGTCGGTCATGGCGGACTTCATTTCGGGAGCAACACCGTCGTTCTCTTCCCCACCCATCTCTGCCGAGTCATCCATTGCGAATTCGGTTCCGTACAGCACGTCGAACTCTTCTGAAATGAACTCGGGCAACTTGCCGCTTCGTGCAGCGAAGACGCGGTAGGTGTACTGACCGTCGAGCCACATGCCGTCATCATCGGTTGCCGGCACGCCAACCTTCATGGCGCCCTTCTTCGCGATGACCGAATCAACCGTGTCCCAGTCGCCATCGGTGTTCAACACCTGCAGCGAAGCCTTGCGTGTGCTCTTTCCAACCTTGATGGTGACGATGCAGTCATCTTCGTCGACACCCTCGATCATCTCGCTGTCGTCGCAGCTGCCCTGCGGTACAACCGACGGCTTGCCCAGCGCCGCGTTCTTCACTCGGCTGGACGCAGATTCCGAGCCACCACAAGATGCAAGCACGACCGCCGCGCAGGCACCGGCCGCAAACAACACTTTCCGTGTCTTCATGACGTCACTTCCCCCTTTCAAAGTCCCGTCCAACCTGCGGACATGAACTTCCTTCAAGCGGGAACCTACAGCAATCCCCGGGGCGACTGTCGTCAGCCCCCCGAGCCGAATTAGTTTCACCCCATGCGTCGTCTCCGGCCACTGTTGTGCGTGGTTCTCGTGGTCTTGGGATCGTGCGGCGGTGCGAACCCCGAGGCTCAGCGTGACCGCAATGCCAGCGCCAACGTCTCCACCGAGGGCTGCGCCCCGGGAGAACTCCAGTCCGCCACCACGGCATGGTCCGATGCACTGACATTGGCGACCGATGCAAACACTTACTTGTCCTCCGGGAAATCTGGCCTTCGGTACACCACGTGGTTCGGCACCGTCGACGCCACACGGCTGGAACGTGTCAAACGCGGTGCGCAACAAATTCAGGCCATGTTGACCAGTGGATCCATTGGTCTGCATTGCAACCAAAGCCAATGCACCCCAAGCACGTACGGATACACCTACCCCACCGACATCAAGACCAAAGTGATTTATCTGTGCGAAGCATTTTTCTCCGCACCGCGACTCGGCACGGATTCGCGTGCAGGAACGATCATCCATTTCCTGAGCCAATTCACCGATCTCGCCGGAGCCGATACACATGCGTACGGCACCGAGTCGGCAAAGAGGCTCGCCATGACCCAACCCGACCTTGCCGTGAAGAACAGCGACAACTTCGAGTACTTCTTCGAAAACACCCCCGCAATAGTCGAACCCGCTCCGAATCCGTCGACGACCGCTACAACAACGACACCGTCGACCACGACACTCGTTACAAAAACCACGACCGCAACGATTTCGCCGTTGCCGCCAACGTCGGCGACCGAGTCGACTTCGGTTGTCCTTGTGGCTACGACGTCACCGGCCACGACGACCACCAGCCCGGTTGCGACTTTGCCAACAACGCCCGCAACTACGTCGACAACAGCGACAACAACCACCACAACCACGGCCCCCTCCGACTCCATCCGGGACGTTGTGGTCAAGCGCGCACCTGCCTTGTCCGCAACGACGACACGCAAGGCCTCGGCCCTACGCATCGCCGTCGACTACCTGAAGGAGTCGGGCCCACGTCGGCTCACCATCGAACGGCGCACGTCGGGCAAGTGGGTGCGACTTGCACCATCATTCGACCTTACTACCGACCGGTCAGTACGGCTGATCGACGTTCGCGCAGGCTCGTACCGAGTGGTCCTTGAGGCCGCCGGCAACTTTCCAGCCGAAGTATCAGGAACTCTGTTGGTTCGTCGCTAGCACGACATCGACATCGCTGCGTTCGATTGGTCCGTGGTCGAGGATCGAGCTCGAAGCACCAACATCGCTGTATCGCGTCGCGCACACTCGTAGCGAAGCCACGCAGAGCCGAGGAGCCCGTCGGGCTGGGAGCGTACGTTCTGGGCGAGTTTCCTGATGCGATTGTTTGCCGGGCGTGAGTCGATGAGGACCGTTTCGTTGTCGTCGAGGATCTCGACCCACCGCTGCCTCCGCGGAGGATTGGGGGAAAACACCCCCCACACCTGCGTGATTCCCGTTCCGCGCACCACGAAGGCGGCGATGTTTCGCTGCTCACCTGCAGCGACCGCCGGACTGGACGAGATGCTGAGAATATTCCAGACGACGACACACGCAATCATCGGCAAAGCCAGCAACCCGCGTGTTGAAACGGCTGCGTCGTTCGATTCAAGGCTCGCCGCCGCAAGAAGACCAACCAAGGCGACCGCCGAAAAGAACCACAGTCCGCACACCAAGGCGATGCAGACGTGCAAGGTAACTGCGAGAGCCGTCACGCACCGGCGGAAGGAACGCGGGATGCGATCGGGCAGCAACGCAACCCCAATGAGCAACACGACCACGGCACATTCGACGAAAAGGGTTCCCCACGTTGCCGCGGACAGCACCGCATCGGGCAGATGTCGAACGAGCGAGCCCAACGGACCCCGCCTTGCATCGGCGTTGTCGACGACCATCCGCAGCGCCGACCCATCGATCCACGTGTCGCCACCGTGCAGGAATCGAATCAATAGAGGCGTCAGGTAGACCAGCGCAACTTGAATACGAAACGCACGAATTGTGTGCGTCGACCAGCCGAGGATCGAGCCCAACATCGCCCAGAACAACAACACAACGAGATACATCTCGGCGGACGAGATTGCGAACGGCGCACGCGCGTTCAACGACGCTGCGCACACGAACACCGCAACCAGCGATGTCATTCCAATCACTTTCGTTGGACGTGCGAACAACATCGCACAACCGGCGATCGCAAGAACAATCAGCAGTCGAACCCCGGAGGGCGACGAGAACGCATCGAACACCGACCATCGCCCCGGATAACGAACACCATCGGCAAATCCCGCGGTTGCATACAGGCCGGCATCCGACAACAGCAAACGTGAGTCGACCCACCACGTGGCAAGGCTCCATGCGGCAAGAACCGCCAGCCAACGATTGAGCGCCGAAATTTTCAGGCGGGTATTCGGGCCAACAGGCCCCGGTCGAGAACTGCAGCGATGGCACGTTCGAGACCCACGATCGCCATCTGTCGATCACGCTCGCTCGACGGCACGAAGGCACCCGCGATGAGGATGTTGAAGCTCATGATGAAGAGCAAGCCGACGTCGTAGTCATCCCGAATTTGTTCGATGGTGTAGCCCTCGACTCCGTTCTCGGCCATCTTTTGGCGGTAGTAGTCGAGGTAGTCGTCTTCAATTGCTCGACGCACGTCCACCTTCAGGCTCGATGCCGCCAGCCATGCCAGGTCCTGCAGCGGGTTCGAGACCATCATGTTCTGCCAGTCGATCATGATCACCGGCAGCAGCCCGGGCTTTCCACCGCCGAACATCGCATTGTCCATCTTCACGTCTCCGTGGATGAAGGTCATCTTGCGGTTGCCCATTTCCTTCATGATTCGCTTGAACCCCGCCACGTACCGCGGCATGGAATCGAGAAGTTCCTGCGGGAAACATTCGGGGAAGTTCTTGATGGCTTGTTCCCATGTGCCGAAGAATCCCGGCGAGAAACCCTCGATGTACTCGTCGGAGTCGATCGTCATCATGTGGCCGAACTTCTCGCGGTAGTTGCCGTAAAAACGCGCGTGCAACGGCGCGATGGCGTCGATCACCATCTTCACCTGGTCCAGCGTCACACCCTTCACCTGGTCACCGACGTCGTAGCCAACCAAGTCTTGGATCACCACGGCATTCCCACCCGTCACCGGATCCATCCGGGCGAAGTAGCACTTGGTCATCGGCATGGCGACTTCCTTCGACACTTCGTTGAAGAACAACACCTCGCGTTCGTACATCTTCGTGTTGTTCGCAATCTGGCGGTTCTCGGCGTTCTTGTGGGCGAACTTGATCACCAACGTTGCAGGCCCGGCGTTGGGTGCGCTGTAGGTCAGGAACACACGCACCACCTCACCCAACACGCCGATCACTTCACCGACCGGCTTCACCTCGAACGACACCAGCCGCTCGCCCGCTGCAAGGTCGCCACCCGCACGAATCAATCCGTCGAGCCACTCGACCGTGAGAAGTTCCGGCCGTACCGGAAATGCCGACTCTGCCACGTTGCCCCCTTGCACCCGCAGAAAACCGTTCCCATTCTTGCCGACTTCGCAGGACGGGTTTGACGGCCCTATCCCACCTGGTTGACCGTGAGAATCGTCCCCGGAATCGCGGGTCGTGCCGGACCGGTCTGCGCATCGACCGACTGGATCAGCATTCGGCCGGTCGGGCTCGTTGTCGATGCAATCATCAACTGCCAGAAGTCCCCGCCTACCGTCGCTTCGACAAAAAAATTCCAGGCAACGACGGTCCGTGAGTTTGCATCCTGACCCACGATTGCCACATCGGTGTTCGTCCACGGCACGTTGTCACCGTTCTTGCGCAACCAGATGCTGACCCAATCGGTTCCCGCATCGGTCTTTTCGAGTTGGATCGAAAAGGAAATGTTGAACTTCCCCGCGACTGCCATGGTGATCTGAGTTCCGCCAACGATCGACACCCCGGACGCAAATTCGGTTTGCCCCAACGGCACCGGCGTCGCCTCGTCCAGAGTCAATGACACATCGGTTGTGTCGTAGAACGACCCGTATGCACCGAACCCGCCTGGGTCACCCTGTGCACCGGGTGGTCCGGTGGCACCCGTCGCTCCCGTTTCGCCCCTCTCTCCCGGCGGGCCCGCAAGACCTGTTGCACCAGCATCACCCGTGGCACCTGCAGCACCGGCAAGTCCCTGGTCACCTTGTTTCCCGGTTTCACCTTGTTTTCCGGTTTCGCCCGATGGGCCTTGTTCACCTGGCGAGCCGACGGGCCCTTGCTCTCCGACACGTCCCTGCAGTCCACGAAGACCACGCGGGCCACGGGTCCCCGCCTTTCCGGTTGCTCCACGTGCGCCGGCTTCGCCTTGTTCGCCTTGCTCGCCTTGCTCACCTTGTGGACCTGGAGGTCCTTGCGCGCCGCGCTGGCCCTGTTCGCCGGCCGGGCCGGTGAGCCCACGTGGCCCCACGGCGCCGTCGGCACCACTCGGACCGGGAACGGCGACAACTTGCGGTGGCGGCGCCATGCGCACGATCGCCACGGTGCCGACAGATGCCGACACACCGGTGGCCAAGAGAACCGCCACCAACGCTCTGCCATGCATTGGCCTCGAGGGTACGAACGAGGCTTCCGGTCACCCGTTCACCGTCAGACAAACGGGACATTCGCAATCAGATCGGGAGGTCCGTCATGCGCGGTCGATGTTGCATCGATAGTTTCCGTTCGTGTTCGATTCCCCCACTGCGCGACGCGTGCTTGCCATCTCCCAGTTCGCCTCGACGTGGTTCCTGGTCGGTTTGATGTGGACCATTCACTTCATCCACTACGCACTTTTTCCCAAGGTGGGCGAAGCCGAATTTGTGGCGTTCGAAAAGGCACACGTCGACCGCATCGGAAACCTGTTGCTCATCCCGTGGGTGATCGAGGGCGTCACCTTGCTGGGTTTTCTTGCGCTCGCATTCCTCGGCCAACGCCGCGAGCTGTGCGTACCGGCAGCCATCAATGCGCTCGCCATGGGTGTCGTGCTGGCAATCAGCGGATTCTGGTCGGCACCCGCACACGGAAAACTGATGAAGGCATTCGACCGCGACGTTTACGACCGCCTGATGGCCGCCGACATCGTGCGCACCATCGCTTGGACCGTCTGCGGCGCAACCGCAATTTGGCTGCTCGCACGGGTGTGGTCATCCGACACCGAAGGGTCGGTGGCACGATGATCCTCGAGCAGTGGGGCGCAACCCGCGACGAAATCGCATCGGCCGTCATCGGCGACGATCTGTGTCCGAATGCACGCATCGTCGCCACGCGATGCATCACCATCGCAGCGCCACCCGAGGCCGTCTTTCCATGGCTGCGACAAATGGGCTTCGGACGCGCCGGCTGGTACAGCTACGACTGGATCGACAACCTCGGCCGCAAGAGCGCAACCAAGATCGACCCCGAGCTTCAATCGCTCACCGCGGGTGGCATCCTGCCCGGAGGACCCGCCGACTTCGAAGCAGTCATCGTCGACCCCCCGCGAGCGCTCGTCATGCGGCTCGCACAAAAGGGTCGCGCGACGAAAAACACCACGTTCGTTCTCGCCTACGAACTACGTGACTGCCCGGAAGGTACCCGTCTTGTCACACGAATGCGTGCTCGTATCAATGCTCCCGGCGGGCCGATCATCGAAAAGTTCCTTCTCGCCCCGGGCGACGGCATCATGCTGCGTCGCCAGCTGCTCAACGTCGCACGACGCGCAGAATCGGGATACGCGTCACCAAGCGACTCTTCAACTGCGGATTAGTTTCACCGCAACTTCAAGGGAGAGGGTTGCAAACGTGAAGAAATGTCTGGCCATCGCAGCAGTTGCTCTGGCACTTGCCTCGTGCGGTGACAACAACGAGCCAACCGATACCACCGCCCCCGTCACCACCGACAGCGTCGCCACGGGTCTTGCCAACCCCGCATCCGAATACTGCGTGGCACAGGGCGGAACGATCGAGATCGTCACCGAGAACGAGGGTGAAGTCGGCTATTGCAACCTGCCCGACGGGCGCCGCATCGAGGAGTGGGAGTTCTACAACTCCGACAACGGTTGATTGGCCGTCAACCGCAGTCGACCACGACCTCGCACAAGACTTCTGTGTCGACTGCGATGTTCCACAATCCAATCTCTTGATCAACCCAACCAAATGAATTCACGCCGATCACTTCTCCTCGCGAGTTGAGCAGTGGGCCACCAGAGTTTCCGGGGTTGACCACAGCCGAGGTGTAGTTGAAGTGACTGTCTTCGACCGCAATAATTCGGCCAAACGTCGTTGAATTGTGCAATTTCTCCTCTTTGGGCCACGGATTTCCAAGCGCCCTCGTC
>CAZKVD010000029.1:0-18859 GCA_964556145.1 uncultured Bifidobacterium sp.
GCCGCTGCGTAAGCCATTCCGCCACGTCGCCAGCGACAGTCGCAAGCGACCACGCACGGCGAACTCTATCGGGGGTCGGCGTGGTCTCCTCGCGCGGTCGGCACGTCGAAATTGGTCGATCCGCGCGGGGGTTTTGCGCGAAGTCCGACATCACGCAGCACCTGGCCGGCGCCGTAGCGCCAGCCGCGACGGGTGCGCGCGAGGCGCGAGATTTGACGCATGCGTTGGGTGATGTCGCGGGCGTACTCGATGGCGCGGGTCTCGCGTGTCGTGGCGACGAGCTTGACCGGCTCAGCGGGGAACGTCTCGCGTTCGAATCCGTAACGGTTGAAGTCGTCTGCGTAGATCTCTTCGATGATTGCCGCGGTCTGGGCATCCATCACGTCGCGGTACTTGATGCCAAGACCCTCATTCAGGCGCTTCGGCTTGATGTCGCGGCCACTTCGTTCGCTGAGCTCCCGTGCGAAGCGATCCATTTCGCCGGGTTTGTCGACGCGGAAGAAGTGCGTGTAGCGAACGTGATCGTCTCGGACCGAACCCCACTGTGCGGTGAAGTGGTCGTCGACGAAGAACAGTTCGGGCCTACCGCGCAGCGTGTGCACGAAGCGCCGGAAGGTCGAAGCGATGTCGATGTTGCCGTCGACACGGTCGTCGGTGCAGAACTGCCATACCTCGTCCGACAGCACGCTCGGCGCCTGCATGAGAATGCGATTCTCGAAGGCCGAATAGGTTCGCGCATACGGATGACGCAGCGCACCGACGCGCCACCAATCGGGCGACTCCCAGATTTCGTCCTGCTGCTTGGCCGGGAGGTACCGGAACAGATCCAGACCGCTGACCTCGATCTGGTGGATGGCCTGGGGAATCGAGATGTTCGGGCTGTGCAGGTAGCGGGCGTTGTCGGGCCGATAGGAATCGTTGGCCTCGGCCATCATCATCTTGATCGAACTGCAGGCCGACTTGGTGGTGGGCATGTAGGCCACCTTGACGCGCGGAGCGATCAACGTGTGGCCGACGAACAGGGCACGCTCGGTGTAGACGTAGGGCTTGCGCGAGAACATCAATCGTGGGTCTTCCACAGGTGGGACAGAGCCGAGACCAATTCCTCGGCGCAGTCGTTCACGCTGCGGTTCGACGTTACCAAGACCAATTCGGGCGATTCGGGAGCCTCGTATGGCGCATCGACGCCCGTGAGACCCGAGAGTTCCCCGTTCTTCTGCTTGGCATAAAGACCCTTTGGGTCACGTTCGGCGCACTCTCCCACCGGCGTGGCCACGAAGACCTCGGCAAAGCCGACGCCGACGTCGTGATGACGGCGCCGCACCGCATTGCGGCCTGCAGCGAACGGGCTGATGACGGGTGCAAGAACAATCAGACCCGCATCGGCGAGGGTGAGGGCAACCTCCCCGAACCGCCTCACGTTCTCGGCGCGGTCTTCGTCGGAAAAACCCAGATCGGCATTCAGTCCGTGGCGCAGATTGTCGCCGTCGAGGACGTACGCGTTTGCTCCTGCGTCGAAAAGCATGCGTGCGGCTTCGTTTGCAACCGTCGACTTTCCCGATCCCGAGAGACCGGTCATCCAGATGGTGGCACCGACGTGACCGCTGCGCTTGGCCCGTTCGTCGCGACCGACGGACTGCGGATGCCAGCGGATGTCGCTCACTCGCGTGGCGGCAACAACATTCCGGCCGCAGCGGTGGCGCCCGTGGCGTCATCGACGAGAATGAACGAGCCTGTGACGCGGTTGTGCTCGTAGTCGTCACGCAGCAGCGGCTCTGCCGTATGCACGGTGACACGGGCAATGTCGTTCATCGACAGTGGACCCTCGGGCGTCTTGCGGTGCAGATCCGAGATGTCGAGTACATAGCGGACTTCGCCGATCTTCGCACGCGTCGAACGGGTCGTGTGCTTGAGGGTGTAGAGCTTCGACGGGTTGAGCGGGGCATTCGAGTCGAGCCAGCAGATCATTGCGTCGTGGTCTTGAATGACCCGGGGACGGTTGTTGGGTCGACAGATCATGTCGCCACGCGTCACCGACAGGTCGTCTGCAAGCAACACGGTGACCGCCGAGCCCGGCACGGCCTCTTGCAGGGGTCCGTCTGCCGAGTCGATTCCGGTGATCTTGCTGCCAAGGCCGCTGGGCAACACGACGACGTCGTCACCCACGCGCAGTACGCCGCCGGCGACGGTTCCCGCATAGCCGCGGTAGTCGTGGTACTCGGCCGTCCGCGGACGGATGACGTACTGCACCGGGAAGCGGACGTCGATCTTGTTGTCGTCGCTGGCCGTGTAGACGCTCTCGAGGTGGTGGAGCAGCGTCGGACCCTCGAACCACTTCAGGTCGTCGGACCGATCGACCACGTTGTCGCCGCGCAGGGCGCTGATGGGCAGGAAGGTCACGTCGCGCAGCTGCAGGCGCGAGGCGAATTCCTCGAAGTCGTTGCGGATTTCGTTGAAGCGATCTTCGCTGAACCCGACGAGGTCCATCTTGTTCACGCACACCACCAGGTGCGGCACACCGAGGAGCGACGTGAGGATGCTGTGGCGACGGGTCTGCTCGACGACACCGTGACGTGCGTCGATGAGAATGATCGCAAGATCGGCGGTCGACGTACCGGTGACCATGTTTCGCGTGTACTGCACATGGCCCGGGCAGTCCATGATGACGAACGACCGCTTCGGTGTTGCGAAGTAACGGTGTGCCACGTCGATGGTGATGCCCTGTTCACGTTCGGCACGCAGCCCGTCGGTGAGCAGCGACAAGTCGACGTAGTCGTCGCCACGGCGCTTGCTGACGGCTTCGACGTGTTCGAGCTGGTCTTCGAAGATGCTCTTCGAGTCGTACAAGAGACGACCGATGAGTGTCGACTTACCGTCGTCGACGGATCCGACGGTGGCAAAGCGCAACTGACGCATCAGAAGTACCCCTGTCGCTTGCGGTCTTCCATGCCCGCTTCGGAAATCTTGTCGTCGGCACGCGTGGCACCACGCTCGGTGACTCGCGCAACCGCGGTTTCCGCAAGCACGTCGTCGATTCCCGTTGCGGTCGACGGCACGGCAGCGGTGCATGTGGCATCGCCGACGGTGCGGAAGCGAACCATCTCTTCGCGAACGTCTTCATTCGCCTCGGGACGAAGGAACTCGGTGTCGGCCATCAACATGCCGCCGCGCGTGAAGACGCGACGCTTGTGGGCGAAATAAATACTGGGCAACTCGATGTTGTGTTCCTTGATGAAGGTCCAGATGTCGAGCTCGGTCCAGTTCGACAGCGGGAACACCCGGAAGTGCTCACCCTGCTTGTGGCTGGTGTTGTAGATGTTCCACAGCTCGGGGCGCTGATTCTTCGGGTCCCACTGACCGAACGTGTCACGGTGCGAGAACACGCGCTCCTTGGCGCGGGCCCGCTCTTCGTCACGGCGGCCGCCACCCAGAACCGCGTCGAACTTGTTCTCTGCAATGGCATCGAGAAGGGCCACGGTCTGCAATGGGTTGCGCGACGGCGCGTCGGCCACCTTGCCGGCGTCGATGGCCGCTTGAACCGAGGCAACCGTGAGATCGATGCCAAAACCCGCCAGACAGCGATCGCGGAAGTCGATGACTTCAGGGAAGTTGTGGCCGGTGTCGACGTGCATCACGGCAAAGGGCAAGCGGGCGGGAGCAAAGGCCCGCACTGCCACGTGCAGCATGACAACGGAGTCTTTTCCGCCGGAGAAGAGGATCACGGGACGCTCGAAACAAGCGGCGACCTCGCGGATGATCGTGATGGCCTCGTCTTCGAGGCCGGTAATGCCGGGGCGCATGGGGGACGACTCTACCGTAATTCCTACCAATTCAGTCGGGATTGCATCGGTAGAGTGATGGGGTGAGCGAAAACCAGCATCTCGACACCACCGCCATCACCGCGGGACGTCGTGGCGCGCGCGGATTGTCGGCCGACATCTCGACCTCCACCGTGTGGACGAGCGATGGGCTGTCGGCAACCCACGACGAGATCGTGCGTGGTCGTCGCGGCAAGGCCTACAGCCGCTACTCAAACCCGACGGTTCGGCAGTTCGAAGAAGCGGTCGCCGAACTTGAAGGTGCCGAAGACGCACTGGCGTTCGCATCGGGCATGGGTGCTCTTGCCACCGTTGTCTTTGCGTTGTGTTCGCCGGGCGATCACATCGTTGCCCAACAACAACTGTACGGCGGCACCCTTGCGTTGTTGGCCGGCCCGGTGCGGCGCATGGGCATCGACGTCACCATTGTCGATGCAGCACAACCCGGCGCCTTCACAACGGCGGCGTCGAAGGCCAGAACGATGCTCGTCATCGCCGAGACCCCGGCGAATCCGTCGCTGGCGCTTGCCGACCTCGACGAAATCGGGTCAATCGGCGCACCGTTCACACTCGTCGACTCGACCTTTGCCACTCCGATGTGTCAGCAGCCCTTGCGCCACGGCGTGAATCTCTCACTGCACTCGGCCACAAAAGCTATCGGTGGCCACAACGACGCTCTGATCGGAGTCATCGCCGGCGAAACCGACCTCATCGACGCGGTATGGGCACATTCGGTGCTCCACGGTGCCGCGGCCTCGCCCTACGACGCGCACAACGCGCTGCGTGGCATCCGCACGCTCGGTGTTCGTCAGGAACGTCAGTGTTCATCGGCGATGCATCTCGCACGTTGGTTCGCCTCGCAGCCGGGATGCACGGCGGTCCACTACCCCGGCCTCGAATCGCACCCTCAGCACGCGCTTGCCGCTCGACAGATGACGGGGTTCGGATCGATGCTCGCGGTCGAGATCTCGGGTGGCGTCGATGCATGCACCCGTTTCCTCGACGCGATCGATCTGGCACGTCCCGCAACGTCGCTCGGTGGTCCCGAAACGCTGGTGTGTCACCCGGCATCGAGCACGCACTTCGGCCTCGATCCCGAATCGCTTGCAGCGTCGGCGGCCGCCGATGGCCTGCTGCGCATTTCGGTTGGTTTGGAACATCCGGCCGATCTCGTTGCCGATTTCGAACGGGCGCTTGCAAAGAGCCGTTCATGAACATCGGAATTCTCACGGGCGGCGGCGATTGCCCCGGCCTGAATGCCGTCATTCGCGCGGTCGTGCGCAAGGCGGAAAAGAACGGCGACCGTGTGATCGGCTTCCGCGATGCGTGGAAAGGATTCCTCGCCAACGATTACGTCGAACTGACGGTCGACTCCGTCCGCGGACTGCTGCCAAAGGGCGGGACGATTCTCGGCACCACCCGCGGAAGCCCGTTCGATTCCACTGACGGCGTTGAACAAACAAAGAAGCAATTCTCTCGCCTCAATTTGGGTGCGCTGATCGTCGTGGGTGGCAACGGATCGTTGACGGTCGGATCCTTGCTGCACGCCCAGGCCAACCTGCCCATCGTGGGTGTGCCGAAGACAATCGACAACGACATCGTCGGCACTGACGCGTCGTTCGGCTTCCACACGGCAGTGCAGGTGGCCACCGATGCCATCGACCGTCTGCACACCACGGCAGAGAGCCACGACCGCGTGATGGTGGTCGAGGTCATGGGCCGCGACGCCGGCTGGATCGCGCTCATGGCAGGTACGGCGGGTGGGGCCACCGCAATTCTCGTTCCCGAACGGCCCTTCAACATCGAAGCCGTCTGCGAACACGTCGTACGTCGCCACGGCCGGGGTCGATTCGCTTCGATCGTCGTGGTCGCCGAAGGTGCGCGACCGATACCGGGAACACAACCCGACGTGATTTACACCAAGGATCAGTTCGGCCGCGACCGCCTGGGTGGCATCAGTGCGGCCATTGCACCACTCATCGAAGAGCGCACCGGCTACGACGTGCGCGTGGTTCAGATCGGCCACATCCAGCGGGGAGGGACCCCGACGGCCTACGACCGGGTGCTTGCGACGCGATTCGGTCTTGCCGCAGTCGACGCCGTCACCGAGGGCGACTTCGGGAAAATGGTCGTGCTGCGCGGCGATGCCATCGAACGCGCACCAATGGCAGTGACACAGGGAAACACCCGCACGATCGACCTCGCGCTGTACGACGAGGTCGAAGCAGCCTTCTTCGGTTAGCCGCGTCGGCTCAGCCCTTGCGCGGCGGACGAGGCACGAACGAACTCGTTGCGCGCACGTAGGCCTCGTATTCGGGTTTGCGCTTGCGCAGACTCTTTTCGAGAAGCGCCACTCCCGATACCCGCACAAGCAAGAACGTCATCAACGCCGCGCCGATCAGGCCGAACACACCGACCCCGGCTTCGGCCGCGACGATTGCAATCCCCCACCACACCACCGCGTCACCGAAGTAGTTCGGATGCCGCGTGTAGCGCCACAAGCCCGACGACATGACTTTGCCCTCGTTGGCCGGATCAGACTTGAATCGACGAAGCTGCGCATCGCCCACGGCTTCGAAGAACAGGCCCACGACCCACACGAGCAAACCCATTGTGCCGATCGGCCCGAAGCCCGGTGAGGTTTCGACCTGACCCAACTGCAGGGGCAAAGACACGACCCACATCAACACGCCCTGCAAGGTGAAGACCGTGACGAGGCTGATGACCGGAAAGCGCGGACCCCAGTGCTTGCGCATCGCGCGATAGCGATAGTCCTCGCCGTGGCCGATGTTGCGCTTGGCCAGGTACCCGGCAAGACGCAGCCCCCACAACGAGACCAGCACGACAAGGACCCAACCCCGCACGTCGTCGCCATCACCAACGGCAAAAGACACCCAGCCCACGAGCACGAAACCCAGGCCCCAGACAATGTCGACGATTGATGCATTCTTTGCGATCAGGCTGAGGACCCACGTGGACACCATCAGAATTGCAATTGCAATTGCACTTGCAATCATGACGTCGGCACTGCCGCTCATTGGGCCTTCCCTTCGCTGCCAGCTGCTTGCGCGAGGTGTTCGGCAACGGCGCGATCAAGTTCGAGCCAACGCGCATCGAGCCACTCGATGACACCCTCGGTCGGCACTTCGCTGCGCGGAATCCGCACGAACCACATCCGCGCATCGCCCGCGCCCGACTCGAGGCGCTTCAACATGCCCCCGAACGTGTCGAGGCCGTCGAATCCCGTGTGACCCGCAATCACCACGTCGGCCTGCGGTGCGGCACCCAGCAACGCCAGCGCTCCTGCGGGCTTGGGCGGAAGAAGGTGCTGCAAAGTCGACAGGCGCGCGGCTCGGTCGGGACTGCGCTCGGCCATGGACTCCAGCACCCGCACGAGCTTGGCAGGGTTCGTGCGCGTCCCCTCGGGAAAGATCACCGCGACGTCGTGCTCACCGAGGTCATGGCCAAGTTGCGCGATGCCGCGCAACTCTTCTTCCTGGTTGTCGGATGAACGATTGAGGAAGTAGTTCGGCAGTCGATGTCCGATGATGTCGAGACACGGATCGGCCACCAACTCGCGCTTCAGCACGTACCGCGGCCTCAGGCGTGCCACGTTGCCCATCGAATATGCCGACACCAAGGAGTCGGCCAGGCTTGCATGACGTGAGAACACGATGATCGGCCCCGGACGCAGCACCTCGGGGTTTTCGACCACGATGCGGATGCCGACCGTGTAGCGAAGCGCGGTCATCAACGACCCGGCCCACGAGCGCTGCAGCGCGAAATGGGACTTCAGATTGCGTCCGCGCCCAGTCAGCAAAAGAATGAGACCGGCAAACAGACCCCCGACTTCGATCCACGCCCAACAGAGCGCGAAGCCAAGCAGTCGAAGGGTCGGCAGGCGATGTTTGCCCCGCACCAGGTCGAAGAGAATCGAAGCGAGCACCCACAACGGCCAGGTCCCCAACAGGAGAAAGGCCAACAGAACGAGAGCTGTCACCGAGGCGATACGACGTAAGAAGGTCCGTGCGATGGCTCCGACAGTAGCCTTCGCACGATGGAAATTGTTCGACTCACGGGAACGCTCGGCGCGCGTATCGACGGTCTCGACCTGAAGAGCGACATTTCGGCATCCACGATTGCCGAGGTTCGAGCAGCACTGGTCGAGCACCGTGTGATCTTTCTTCGCGACCAACACCTCTCGCCTACCCAGCAGGTTGCCTTCGGACGTGCATTCGGCGAGCTGACGCCCGCTCACCCACTGGTTGGCGGCCTCGACGAGGCGCACCCCGAGGTCCTCGTTCTCGACAGCCTCGACTACAAGTTGGGCGTCGGTGATCGGGGCACGACGAACGGCAAGAGCACCAGCTACAACAACCGTTGGCACACCGACGTGACGTTTTCCGAAACGCCGCCGCTTGCATCGATTCTCTCGGCCAAGAAGATCCCCTCGTACGGTGGCGACACGCTGTGGGCCGACCTCATCGATGCATACAACACACTGCCCGAACCGCTTCGCGACATGCTCGACGGCTTGTATGCAATTCACGATTCAAGTGGAACCTTCAGCCGCTTCCGCGACGAGGACAAAACCGGCGAAAACCGCCAGAAACTGTCGAACCTGGCACCCGTTCGCCATCCAATGGTTCGGGTGCATCCCGAGTCGGGAGAAAAGGGTCTGTTCGTCAACCCCACCTTCACCGCCTACATCGAAGGTTTCGCCATCGACCAGAGCCGAGCGATCCTCGACATGCTGTACGAACACACCGTGCAGCCCGAGCGCGTCGTGCGCTGGGTCTGGCAGGAAGGCGACGTGGCGATGTGGGACAACCGGTCGACTGCGCACTATGCGGCAGCCGACTACGCCGAACCACGGCTGATGCACCGCATCACGGTGCGCGGAGACAAGCCGCGCGGTCCGCGCGACTGACTACTTCTTCGCGGGCGGACCCAACGGGCCGCCGGCCCACCACTGTTCGAACATCGGCTTGGCCGCCTTGACCACCGGCTCGAGAAGAAACCCCGATGGCGAACGCACGTAACTGAACGAGCCATAACCGTCTTCGGGCGCCGCACCACACACTTCGAGTGTCCAGCCCTCGGCGATGAAACGTTCGGTTGTCGCCTTCACATCGTCGACCCACATGCCCATGTGATGCACACCTGGGGCATCGTCGCCGTACCAAGGCGCTCCGGGGACGCTCTCCAACAACTCGACGTGCTGCGGGCCTTCACATGAATACGTGAACTTCAGCGGAAAGGCCTGAAGCCCCTTGCCAGGCAACCAACACGGCTGCTCACGCACCTGCATCTCGGCCCAAGTGATGCGCAGGCTCTTGCCGAGGTCGGCCATCGCCTTGTCGATGTTCGAGGTGCGCACCCCGACGTGGTACAGGTCTTGGTAGTTGAACGTGGTGTCGGACATGGCGCGAGGATCAGTTCGACTTCGTGCCGATGCCGGCCGAGAACATGTCGGACAACTGGTCGTCGTCGGCCTCGATGATTGCCTGCACCCACTTGTGGAAGGCCTGAGTGCCACCCTCGTTCTTGCCGAACGTCACGTGCGACATTGCACCCGACTTCATGCCGCGCTGAATTTCCTTGCCGGTCTTGTAGTCCTCTTCCTCGACGACCTTGACCATGAACGCCATTCGACCGACCATGGCTTCTTTCACTTCGTCGGTCAGCGGCTGGGTATGCAGGAAGTGCTGCGTGGTCACCGACTCGTCGGGCGTTTCGCCGGGGAACAACTGCGAGATCATGTAGACCTTGCCTTCGGCGTCGAATGCAGCAATCGACACGTGCGGGAAGATCGTCCATACGCCGAAGACCAACTTGTCCTCGGGCCACTCGGATTCGGGCGTACCTTCGAGTGTGTTCACCGACGTACGCTTGTCGGGAGCCATCAGGCGCTGGTGCGGACCCCACGCCTCGAACAACGCCTTGGGCGACGTGTCGGGACCGAAAGTGTTCCTGTGGAGAATCGGCAGGTGGTAGAAGTCGAGGTAGCCGTCGTAAGCAACCTTCCAGTTCGCACCGGTGATCGACTGGCCGCCCGCGTAATGGCAGTCGGCGAAGTGATGATGCTCGAGGATCTTGTCGTAGCCCTTGAAGAACGCATCGTGGTCGAGACGCGAGTTCGGGGTGAGCGTGACCCAGATGATTCCGGCGCGCTCGGTCACCGGAAGAGCCGTGAGACCGTGGGTATCGCGATCGATTTCTCCGAAAGCGTCGGCTTCAAACATTCCGACGAGGTCACCCTGCGTGTTGTAGCTCCATGCGTGGTATGGGCAGGTGAAGCGGCGGGCCTTTCCGCAGCCTTCTTCGGCGATCTGTGCGCCCCGGTGGCGACACACGTTCAGGAACGCTCGGACCTCGCCGTCGCTGCCGCGCACCATGAGCACGGGCACACCGAGAACCGTGACAGCCGAATACGACCCGACCTCGCGCATTTGGCAGCTGAAGCCGAGAACGAGCGGGAGGCGCTTGAAGATGCGATCAACTTCGGCCTGCCAACGGTTCTGGTCGAAGTAGTACTCGACGGGCACGGTGTACTGCGTGTCGACGAGCTCACCTTGATTGTCGCGCAGACCCTGCATCGTGCGCTTGGCCATGCGCACGAGTTCGTCCCTGGTGTCAGCCATTTCTTCCCTCCGTTGACTGGCCGGGCAGACGCCCGGATCGCCTTCTTCTACCGTACCTTCAGCGCCAGCTCGCGCATGGGTCGGAGGAAGAAGCTGCGGTCGTAGATCGGGTACTCGAGGGGCTTGGCCAATTCGAATTCACTGACCCGGTCGAGGAGGATGCTGAACGCCGACGACATCTGCTGGCGGGCCAGGGCGGCACCGAGACAAAAGTGCACGCCGAAGCCGAACGAGACATGGTTCTTTGCATTCGGCCGGGTGATGTCGAAGACGTCGGGATTGTCGAACACCCGCGGATCGCGGTTTGCCGCCCCGTAACGCACCATCGCAGCCGACTTCTCGGGAATGTCGACTCCCCCAATGGTGACGGGACACTGCACCGACCGCCACAGCCCCTGCACCGGAGCGTCGAACCGCAGCACTTCTTCGATGAAGTTGGGCATCAGCGAGCGGTCCTCGCGCAACATCTGCATCTGGTCGGGGTGCCGCAACAACAGCAACATCGCAGCGGACAGCGCACCGGTCGTGGTCTCGAACCCACCGGTGATGAGTTGATGCATCAACGTGATGAGCTCGGTTGTGGTGAACGCCTCTTCGTCGTCACCGTGCGCGTGAACGATCATCGAGATGAGGTCGGTTCCGCCGGGATTCTGACGGCGCTTTTCGAACTCCGCAACGACGAAGTGTTGTTCCTCGACTTCGATGTTTGCTTCGACGATGGCCTCTTCGACCGTCATGTCGTTGCGCTGTGCCAGCGACAACATCGCTTCGGCCCAACGCCGGAACCTGGGGTACTCGTCGTCGTTCAAACCCAGGTGGCGGGCGATGAACCGACCCGGCAACGGAAGGGCGAAGTCCTTCACGAACTCGCACTCACCGCGCTCGAGCATTGAATCAACGAGGCGATGTGTGATCTCCTCGATTTCGGGAACGTATGACTTCACCTGCGCAGGGGTGAAGACACGGTTCAGGATCTTGCGTGCACGGCCGTGTTCCGGCGGGTCGACCCGCTGGAGAATCGGCGTGTGCACCCAGCCCTTCTCCTGCAGCACCCCCATGTAGGCCATGACGACCTCGGGCTTGACTGCACGGTTTCCCGCTGCAGGTTTGCTGGAAAACGTCTTCAGGTCACCCAATGCTGCACGGGCCTCTTCGTGTCCACCGATGACGTACAGGTTGATGTCGTCTTCGTGCCATACGGGACACTTCGACATGCGCTCGCGGTAGTAGGGAAACGGATCGTCCTGAACTTCGCGTGACGTGAGTCCGATGTGCGTCGTGTCGCCGGTCATGTGTCCCCCTTGCCCTGGGCCTGAGTCTATTTCTCGTACTTCGGGTGAACCGCTGCCTTGGGTTCGGTGTTGGCGAGAAAATCGAGAATCGCCTGGTTGACGATGTCGGGATGCGTCATGTTGGCCGCATGCGGCGCTCCAGGAACGACGCACATCGTCACAGGACCACCCAAACCATCGCGCAACACCTCGGCCTTGGCCAGGGGAATTGCCACGTCGGCATCACCGTGCACGATGAGCGTGCGCGCCTTGATCGACGACAGGTCGGCCGTCACGTCGTCGCGGTGCATCAGACAGCCAAATGCATGGCTGAAACCCTGCTTGTCGAGTTGTTCCCACTTGGCGTACCACTCGGGCCACGAGCCCGGCCCGAGGATCAACGATGCAATGACCTCCTGGACGGGGCCTGGACCGGCCGACACGAAAACATCGTGGAGCTGCTGATATCCATCGACGGCAGCAGGATCCTCGGTGCCGGCCTGGGTGTCGATGAGGATCAGTCCCTGCACGCGGGCGGGCGACAGCAACGCAACTCGGAGGCTGATGAACCCACCCTGGGACATGCCTCCGACATATGCCCCACCAATGCCCAAATGATCCATCAGCGCCAACACGTCATTGGCCGAGTCCCAGTAGTCGAAAGGCCCGGTCGCCTTCGTCTGCCCGAAGCCCCGTTCGTCCCACGTCACGACGCGGTACTTGTCGGACAGCGCCGCCACCTGCGCATCGAACATCGAGTGGTCCATCAAAAAGCCATGACTCAGGATCACCGCCGGACCCTTGCCGCCGTGGTCCTCGAAGTAGATGTCGGTGCCGTTCAGGTTCGCTGTTGCCATGACACAGACGGTAATTCATCACCCCTCGCATCAATTACCTTGGGCAACATGAGCCAGACACTTAGCCATGCCGAACAGACCGGCCTGCCGTGGCATCTCCGCGGCAACTGGGCGCCCGTCCTCGACGAGGTGTCGTCGACCGAACTGCGGGTCGAGGGCTCGATCCCGCCCGAACTCGACGGTCTGTACGTGCGCACCGGCCCGAACCCCGCAACGGGATCCTCGCGCCACTGGTTCTTCGGCGATGGAATGCTGCACGGCGTGCGCATCCGTAACGGGCGCGCCGAGTGGTACCGCAACCGATTCGTCCAAACACCAAACGTGACCGACCCGCTTGCCGACGACTTCGCCGGCATGGGCGACATGACGCGCGGCAAGGGCAACACTCACGTCCTTGCACACAACGGCAAGTTGATGGCGCTCGAAGAGGCGCACTGGCCCTGGCTCGTCGACGGCAATCTGAACACCGTCGGCTACGAGAACTACGGCGGCGCCCTCACCTGCTCGATGACGGCGCATCCGAAGATCTGCCCCGAGACGGGCGAACTGCTGGCCTTCAGTTACATGGCAATGGAGCCACCGTACGTGCACTACGTACGCATCAGCCCCGACGGCAAGTTGACCCAGATCGAAGGCGTCGACATCCCTGCGATGGTGATGATGCACGACTTCAACATCACACGCAACAAGGTCATCTTCATGGACCTGCCGCTGGTGTTCGACCTCAATCAACTCGACTCGGGCATCCCCTTCAAGTTCAACCGCGACAACGGTGCACGCCTCGGCGTGATGGACCGCAATGGCAAGGGTTCCGACATCAAGTGGTTCGACATCGATCCGTGCTACGTGTTCCACCCCGTCAATGCACATGACGACGGCGACAACGTCGTGTTGTACGTGTCGCGCCAACCCGAAGCATTCGGTAGCAGCTCCGACGACTACGCACAGGTGGGCCGCCTGTGGAAGTGGACCATCGACACAGCGTCGGGCAAGGTCCGCGAAGAAATGGTCGATGATCGGCCCGGCGACTTCGGACGCGTGAACGACAGCTACGTCGGGCTGAAGGCGCGGTACGGCTACCTGATGGCCCTTGCCGGCGAAGGAAACTCCGAAGAGCCCGTTTACGGCTCGTCACTGTGGAAGTACGACCTCACGACTGGCCGGTGCTGGGAGCACCACCTCGGAGCCACCACGCGCGGCAGCGAGCCGGTCTTTGCACCGTCGGGAACCAACGGCGCCGAAGACGAGGGCTACGTCGTCACCATCGTGCACGACACGGCCAGCGAGCAATCACGCCTCGTCATCATCGACGCGCAGAATTTCTCGGCCCCGCCGCTGGCCACCGTGTATCTGCCCCAGCGCGTGCCCTACGGCGCGCACGGCAGCTGGGTTCCCTCCACCTCGGTTGCAATGTAGGTCTGGCGGGTCACTCCCGCCAGACGACACCCGACGGCCAACGCCCCGTGCCTTCGCCGTCGATGACGATGTGTGACAGATCCCGTCGCGCGTGGTTCATGCGCCACTGCAACATCGCCTGCGCCTTGGCCAGAACCACGTCCGGGCGTGCCTCGAGCGTTCTCCAAGTTGGGTCGGCGCCGACGTCGAAGCACAACGATGATCCGTCGCCGAATTGAACATAGGCGTGCGTTTCGTCGCGACGCACCGCAAGCGAATAGGTCGAGAGCCTCCGGTCATGGGGCCACGGAAAGTTCCCGAGCGGCAGCACCACCGGACTCCAGTCGTATTCCCAATGTGCGGCGTCGCGCCATTCCGTCGGGGCGGCACCGTCGAGGAACGGCACCAGGCTCCGGCCGTCGCACTGCAACGGAATCTCGACACCCAACAACTCGCACAACGTCGGAAACACGTCGACGTTCTCGGTGAATGAATCGATCACCGCTCCACGCGCCTTTCGCCGCGGGTCTCGCACGATGCCGACGATGTGTTGCGACTGTTCGAAAAAGCCACCTTTGTTTCGCAGACCATGGTCACCGAGTAGTTCGGCATGGTCCGAGGTCACGATCACGATCGTCGAATCCCACTCACCGCGCTTTTCCAGCGCGTCACGCACGCGACCGATTTGGTGGTCGACCTCCGAGATCATTCCGTAGTACTGGGCACGCATGCGCCTGACGCGGGTTTCCTCCACCGGCGCCTTCGTGTCATCGATCGCCAGCATCAACTCGTGGAGAGGGTGTCGCTCGTCGGCCATCGGAATCGGCATCCCGACATCGGCAGGGTCGTACATCGTCGCGAACTCCCCCGCCGCCCGGTACGGCGGGTGCGGTCGCAAATAACTGAGGTGCGCGAACCACCCTGTATCCCGTTCGTCGAGCCAATTCGTGAACGAGTCGGTGAGAAAGCTCGACACGCTGTGCTCGCCGGGTCGCTCGTTCTCGGTTGCCAACAACTTCACATGCCCCGGCGACACGTCGTGACCCTTCGTTGCCAGCCACTGTGTCCACGCCCCATGGTCACCCGTCAGGTCGAGAGCAACATCGAACCCCGGCAAGACGCCCTCGTACGTTCGCAAGCGGGGATCGTCGGGTCCCGTCGTATCGCGAGGGTCGACGGTTTGGTCGGTGTAGCCAAAGAGAGCGGGCGCATAACCCGCCCGGCGCGCCATCAAGGCCACGTTGTCGAACGACCGGTCGAGCGGCGAGCCGTTCCCGAGCACCCGGTGATTCAACTGGTACTGCCCCGTGTACAGCGATGCCCGCCCGGGGGAACACGGCGCCGCCTGGCTGTAGTGCCGCGCGAGGCGAACCCCTTCTGCCGCGATCGCGTCGAGGTTGGGGGTCTTCACCAACGGATGTCCGGAAGCCGACAGACAGTCACCGCGGAACTGATCGAGGGTGACTATCAAGACGTTCGGGCGCACCGACCCATGATTCCACGGCATGCGGGGACATTCGTCGATCCGCCCCCGCCCTCCGCGGCTGTTTCCTGAACCCCATGCACAAACTCACAGACTTCATTCAGTATGAACACGGCACCTTGCGACCGCACGTCGAGTTGATACGTGTCACCGCCGATGCGGTCGGCGAGGTTCCACTGCCCATTCTCCGCGACCTGACCAACGCCGTGCTCGGATTCCTGCTTCGGGAACTCATTCCACACGCGCGCGAAGAACGGGAGATCCTCTACAAGGCTCTCGAACAAGCAACGCAGGCACCGGGATCGACGGCCACCATGAACCGCGAGCATCTCGAGGTTTCCAAATTGGCCGATCAACTGGGTGATCTGCACGCACTCACCGTTGCCGAAGCGGAGTTGAGTGAACGCTCGATCAGAGACCTCCGTCGGGTGCTTTACGGTCTGTATGCCCTCATCAACCTGCACTTCGCAAAGGAAGAGGAGATTTACTCGGACATCCTCGAACATAAACTGTCGACCACCGAAAAGGATCTCCTCGTCGCCAGCCTCGGCCACCGCTAGGGTGGTCGACAGTGCTCAAGCTCCACGCCGCCGGCCCCAACGGCGGGGAATTCGCGTCCTTCGTTCGGACCATCGGTTGCGACCCTCGCGTCACACTGACGGGCGCAAGCAATTTGGCGGCACATACCGTCGAGGCATTGAGGACCTCGCCCGTCGACGCACTGATCTTTCCCTTCGAATGGTCCGACGTCGTGCGCACACTCATGGTTTCTCGATCATCATTGACGACCGAGCCATCACTCGTCGTCGTTGCCGACCGAATCTCGACGCCACTTCTCGCGCGCTCCCTCGCCTGTGGTTTCCACGGTGCCGTCGAATCGAACTCGCCGATCGAAACCGCGGTCGAACGAATCGCGAGCATTGTCGCAGGACAGTCGACCCTCGAGAACGAACCAACATTGCGTGGTCTTGGACTGTCTCCCGGAATGCTCGCCCGCGAACTCTTGTTCCGCGACACGAACGACCGGCACGTTGCCGAACTGGTCGCCACCGGCCTCACCGACGACGACATTGCCCTCGCCATGGGCTGGTCCATCCAGAAGGTACGCAACCAGATCGAGCACCTGTTGTCGGCAAACGAATTGACCCACCGGACGCAGCTTGCAGTGATTCGCGCGTCGCTCCTCAAGGTCCCAGACTTCTCCTGACCCGTCCATTCGTTTTCGAGGTCGTCCGATGAGTGACGACAACTTCGTACTGCTGCCCGAAGGTTTGGTGATCGCAGACATCGTCGACGACCCCGAATTCACCGAAGTGACCCGAGGCGGCGAGGTCTACACACTCTTTCGCATCGTCCGCATCACCCACGAAGTCATCGATCACCCCGAGGGCTGGACCCACATGGCGAATGTCGTTCGAGTACGCACGCCCGCAATCGGAGTCGCGCTGCTGCGCGTCGTCGACCACGTGATTGAAGACGCACGGGTGAAGCTTTCGAACGTACAACCCTGAATCGGCGCACGAAGGCCGTCGACGCGACCCGGCGACATCGGCGATGCCCCACCGTCCAACGCGCTCGTTACGATCCACGCGGTGGCCGAAGATTCCCCCACCGACCTGCTGGCGCGACTCCGTCGCGGCGACGATTCGGCGTGGTCGTCATTCTATGACTCGCTTGCGGGCGACATCCGGGCCTACGTTGCCCGCATCGGTGCTGCGAGCCCCGACGATGTCCTTGGCGAAACGATGGTGCAGGTAGTTCGCTCGCTTTCGACTTTCGAAGGTACGGCAGAGGAACTTCGCCCATGGGCCTTTCGAATCGCCCGTAATCGAGTCATCGATGCAGGCCGCCGACAGTCTCGTCGACCTCACGAAACCGCGCTCTCCGACGAAGTCGGTCCCAGCGTCGATGGACCCGAAGAACAACTGACGGGCGACCTCCCCGCGATGCTGGCCGCCCTGACAGTCGACCAACGTGATGCGGTGTGGTTGCGTCACGTCGTGGGGCTCTCGGTCGACGAGACTGCTCTCGTCATGGGACGGGCGCCCGAGGCGGTGGCCGCCCTGACACATAGGGCACTGCGTCGCCTCCGGTCGACCTTCGATCGGGACTGAACTGCCCAAAATTTCCCGGGATGCCCGTCATGGATCGGGTTCCGCTGACGCTGTAGGGGGTATGGCAGACATTCGTACCCCTGGCGACGACAACCGCGATGACCGCGACATCATCGAGGCCCTCCGCAGTCTCGGTCGCGCCGAAGCGCAGGCGCCGAACGACATCACGCGCCAGCGCCATCTCCGTGCAATGCGACGCAGCCGACTCGCTCGCCGTCCTGCCACGTGGGTTGCCGCCGCAGTCGCCGTTGCGGCATTGATCGTTGGTGTCGCCGTCGTGGGTGGAAACGACAACGCCAAGAACCAGTTCGCAGCCGCACCTGCCGACGAGCAGGCACGCAATGCCTCAGCTGAATCAATGCCGAGTGGTGATGCCCCGACAACCACCGCTGCCCTTCCACAGTTCACGCAGGACTCAGCCATCACGCCCGTACCCACCGAACGCACCGAGGACTACGTCATCTTGAAGGTTGCCGCTGAGCATGCAAACAACGTCGAGATGCAGCTCGCGACGGTCCTCGGCGACAAGGTGCCCACCGTCGGCAAGACCGATGCAACGACCACTTTCGTCGTGCCCGCCTCTGTCGCACAACAACTGTCCGACACCTCCGGGGTGTCGTCCTACCCCGACACCCCGGTGTCCGCGGTCGCCGAACAGACCCCCGTCCCATCATGGGGTCTCGACCGAGTCGATGCACTCACAACACCACTCGACGACAAATACTCGTGGACCAACTCTGGTACCGGAACGATCGTCTATGTCATCGATACCGGCGTGTATTCCGCCCATGGCGACTTCGGTGGTCGCGTGGTGTCGGGATACACCGCAATCGCCGACGGCCGAGGCACCGAGGACTGCCACGGACACGGCACGCACGTCGCCGGCACGGTTGCCGGCCGCAACTACGGCGTCGCCAAGACCGCAACGATCGTCGCCGTGCGCGTTCTCGACTGCACCGGTTCGGGCTACTCCTCCGGAGTCGTTGCAGGCATCAACTGGGTCACGGCGAACCACCCCGGCGGCCCCGCCGTCATCAACATGAGCCTCGGTGGAGGCGCCAACAGCGCAATCGACAGCGCCGTCACCGATGCCGTCAATGCCGGCATCGTCGTCGTCGTCGCAGCCGGCAACTCGTCTGCCGATGCATGTTCGTACTCCCCTGCGCGCGTTCCCGGCGCGATCACCATCGGCGCCACCGACGTTCGAGATGCCCGTGCTTCCTATTCGAACTTCGGTTCGTGCGTCGACATGTGGGCGCCGGGTTCACAGATCACTT
>CAZKVD010000030.1:0-3820 GCA_964556145.1 uncultured Bifidobacterium sp.
CACCGACATGCCCCACGAGGGGCCCTTACCGCAGACCTGACACTTTGCCGACATGGCAGAGGAGACTAACAGCGAGTCATTGCGACCCCAACCAGGCAGGAATTGGCCGAGTTCGCTGCAAGGCCACGCCCATACCGTGGCGAATCATTACGATCTGCCCCGTGCCTGGGCCCGACCGGCTGTCCGCCGATCAACTGAGAGAAGTCGTTGTTGTCTTCCGCGACACCATTCGACGCCACCAGTCGGCCATCAACAGGCTGAACGTCTATCCCGTGCCCGACGGTGACACCGGAACCAACATGGCGCGAACCCTCGACGCAGTCGTCGCCGAGATCGAGACGCGCTGCGTCGGGGACGGCCCGTCAATGGCGTCGGTCTGCGGGGGAATCAGCCACGGGGCACTGATGGGGGCGCGAGGCAACAGCGGCGTCATTCTCTCGCAAGTTCTGCGGGGTCTCGCTGCGACCGTCGTTGGGGCGGGTTCCGACACCGTTGGTGCCGTGGTCATTGCCGACGGTCTGTGTGCGGCCTCGAAGTCCGCCTACGAAGCAGTTCTGAAGCCGATCGAAGGAACCATTCTCACCGTTGTGCGTGAGTCGGCCGACGCGGCCGCGTTGTGCGCATCGTCGGGCGCACCTCTCGACGACGTCGTTCGTGCGGCACGCGTTGCCGGTGGCCAGTCATTGGCGCGGACGCCCGACCTGCTGCCGGTTCTCAAGCAAGCCGGTGTTGTCGACGCCGGAGGAGCCGGCTTCCTCCTTCTTCTCGACGCCTTTCTCCATGTCGTTTCGGGCGAACCGTTGCCCGAGCCCGACGAGTCGGCGGGCCCGGATCTCGAGGCACTCGAGTCGGTTGCGCACCGAAGCGCCGACAACGGTGTCGACGTCAGCGAATTGCGCTACGAGGTCATGTTTCTTCTCGATCTCGCCGACGACAAGCACCGTGCTTTCATGGAGGCGTGGGGGCGCATCGGTGACTCCATCGTCGTTGTCGGCGGTGATGGCCTCTACAACTGCCACATCCACACGAACGACATCGGCGCGGCCATCGAGGCACCGCTCGAGCTGGGTGGGCGTCCGCGTGCGATCCGCGTCACCGATCTCTTCGAGGAAGTGGCCGACGAACACGCCAAACGCGAGGCCGAACTCGGTGTCGATGCCGGCGACGTCGTTCATCCCGGTCGGGCTCACCACGGGTCGGGTCATTCGACGTCTTTGCCCCCGGTCACGTGCGCCGTCGTTGCGGTTGCCAGCGGGGACGGCATCGCAGAACTGTTCGGGCAGCTGGGCGTTCATGGTGTCGTGTCGGGTGGCCAGTCGTTGAACCCGTCGACCGCAGAATTGCTCGATGCGGTCGAACGGATGAATTCGAACCAAATCGTCCTGTTGCCGAACAACAAGAACATCATTCCCGTCGCCAATCAAGTGGGCGAGCTCACGAAGAAGGACGTTCGTGTCGTGCCATCGTGTTCGATGCCCGAGGCGCTTGCGTCGCTCGTCGTGTACGACCCCGAGGCGTCGGCCGAGCACAATGCGCGGGAGATGAGCGCCGCGGCTGCCAGCGTGGCAACCGGCGAAATCACCCAGGCAGTTCGCGATACCGACAGCGATGCAGGGCCAATTCGAACCGATGATTGGATAGGCATCGTCCGCGGTGACGGCATCGTGGCCATTGGTGGAACTTGGCGTGCTGCGGCAACGCAGTTGCTCGACCATCTCATTTCCCCGGAGCGCGAGATTCTGACGGTGATCGAGGGTGTCGACGCAACGGCTGAAATGACAACCGAATTGACCGCGTGGATGGCCGACCACCACCCCGAGATCACGGTTGAGGTTCACCCCGGGGGCCAGCCGCTCTACCCATACTTGTTCGGTGTCGAGTAAGAAGGCGCAGCCCGCCGAATCGCCCGCTTCGGGCCCGATCACGCTCGCCGAGCTTCGAGACAAGGACTTCGAGTCTTTCAAGGGGATCGGAGAAAAGCGGGAGGCTGACCTTCGCGCACTCGAGGTACGAAGTGTCCTCGACCTTCTCATGTACTACCCGCGGCGCTGGGTGGATCGCACGCAGGAATGTCGGGTGCGCGATTTGCTGCCGGGTGTGAACGCATTGGTCGTCGTCGACGTGCTCTCGGTCGACAAGCGCACGACTCGAAACCGGCGATCGATTGTCACCGTTCGGGTTGGTGACGAGACCGGGAAATTCACCCTCACGTTCTTCAATCAGCCGTGGCGCGCCAAACAACTGCAGGCAGGCCTCACGATCTCGGTGTGGGGCAAGGCAGACACCTACCGCGGCGCGCTGCAGATGACCAACCCGGTCGTTGACCTCATCGGTGACCGCACCGGACGCGTCGTACCGATCTATCCGCAGAGCGGCGACAACGGGGTGAAGACCTGGGAAATGGCCAAGTGGGTCGAGATCGCGCTGAACAAGTGTGCGCCGCGGGGCGTGTCGGATCCGGTTCCCGAGTCGGCGCGACGCAAGTACGGCTTGCTTCCCCGTTTCGATGCCATGCGCACGATTCATCTGCCGACGACGCTCGGCGACGTCGAAGCTGCGCGTCGCCGGCTTGCATTCGACGAACTGCTGCGCTTGCAGACGTATCTCGTGCGCGAGAAGAAGCGGATCGAACAGTCGGCCACGGGCATCGAGCATTCGACACGAGGATTGTTCGTGCGTCAGTTCGTCGACAACCTGGCATTCCCGTTGACGGCGGCACAGCGTCGAGTCATCGACGAAGTCGCCAACGACATGGCGGGACCCGTGCCGATGAACAGGTTGCTCCAGGGTGACGTGGGTAGCGGAAAGACCGTCGTCGCAGTTGCAACGCTCTTGATCGCGGTGGAAAGCGGACATCAGGGCGTTCTCATGGCTCCGACCGAGGTCCTCGCAGAGCAGCATTTTGCGGGTGTGACGCGGCTGCTCGACGGCCTCGTGGTGTCGGACCCCGACAACCTCTTCGGCGATCGTCCGATCCGCGTCGAACTTCTGGCGAATCGTGTGACCGGGGAAAACAGACGACGGGTGCTCGCCGGGTTGGCGGACGGTTCGATCGACATCGCAATCGGTACGCATGCGCTCATCCAGAAGGGTGTCGAATTCAAGTCGCTCGGCGCGGTGGTCGTCGACGAGCAACACCGCTTCGGTGTCGAACAGCGTGCGCAGTTGCGCGAGATGTCCGAGATCAGGCCTGATGCACTCGTCATGACTGCGACGCCGATTCCGCGAACAGCCGCACTCACGTTGTTCGGCGACCTCGACGTCAGCGTGCTCGATGAGTTGCCGCCCGGCCGAACCCCGATCGTCACGCATTCGGTCTCGGGGGATTCCGAGACCGATGAGATGTGGGCCGCTGTTCGCGATGCAATCTCGCGTGGCGACCAGGTCTACGTGGTGTGTCCGCTCATCGAGGAAAGCGAAAAGCTCGAAGTCGCATCGGCCGAATCGACCTTCACCGAACTCGGTGCCGGCGCCCTGGCCGGACTGCGGCTCGGTTTGATGCACGGTCGCATGAAGCCGGCCGAGAAAGACGCGGTGATGGAGTCGTTCCGCCGGTGCGAGATCGACGTTCTCGTGGCCACCACGGTGATCGAAGTCGGCGTCGACGTACCGAATGCAACGCAGATGGTCATTCTCGATGCGGATCGTTTCGGTATCGCGCAGTCCCAGTACCAGGAGGCCCATGTAATCCTATGCCAAGTGAATAAGGAATTCCTTTTTCATAATACCAATCTTTATTATTTAAAAAGAAGTCTATTTTATAAATTAATTCTTTTTTACCATCAAAAAATATATTATTAAATGTCCTGGAACTTTCAAA
>CAZKVD010000030.1:3830-18525 GCA_964556145.1 uncultured Bifidobacterium sp.
GCGCAGTTGCACCAGTTGCGCGGCCGTGTCGGACGTGGTGCCAAGGCGTCGACATGCTGGCTCGTCACCCGATTGTCGGACGACGAGCTGATCGCCGAGATGAAGCCACGCATCGAGGCGCTCGTTGCGACGACCGACGGCTTCGAACTCGCGGAAGTCGACCTTCATCTGCGCGGCGAGGGAACGTTCATGGACAAACAACAAAGTGGCGGCAACAAAGACCTCAAGTTGGCTTCCCTGAAACGCGATCGGGATCTCATCGAGGCTGCCCGTGAGGTCGCCATTGAACTTGTCGGCAACGACACGAGCCTCGATCGCCACGCTGAACTTCGTGACGAAGTCAAGATCTTCATCGAGGACCGCGGCGGAGAGGACTACGTCGGGCGCAACTAATCGGTGGGGTCGTCGACGTCTTCGCTCTCGAGGATGATGTCCCACCTGTCGCGGCAATCGCGACAGCGGTAAGTGACGATGTCGCCAACCATCCAGATTCCGTCTTCCCGCGGGGGAGTCAGCAGATGCGCGGGCCCGCCGCAGTCAATGCAGATGCTTTCGGGCAGGGGGGCGCGCATGACTCTGATTATTGCCTGCCAGACTGCGGGTATGCGTGTGGTCGCGGGTGAATTGCGCGGTCGTCGGATCGATGCGCCGGAAGGTGTCTCGACGCGTCCGACAACCGACAAGGTTCGCGAGGCAGTCTTCAATGCGCTCGGCAGCCTCGGCACGATTGTCGGTGCGCAGGTGGTCGATCTTTTTGCCGGCTCCGGCGCCCTCGGTATCGAAGCATTGTCGCGAGGTGCCGCACGGTGCACGTTCGTCGAAAACGATCGTCGCGCGCTGGCGGTTCTGAAAGGAAACGTCACCGCCCTTGGTATCGCCGAACAATCGAACGTTGTCGTCGTGGATCTCGCTCGGGAAGCAATTGGTGTCGAGTCGTTGCGGCTCCGCGAGCTTCTCGCGGGCGCGACACTGGTATTGGCCGATCCGCCCTACGGATTTCCAAGCTGGGACGGAATCTTCGCGGCTGCCCGTTCCGCCGATCCCGGGGTGATTCTGGTTGTCGAAACCGAGTCGAGGTCGGCGGTTCATGAGAACGTCCCGCCGGGCTGGAAATCCGTCAGGCAGCGTGACTACGGGCGCACCACGGTTGGTTTCTACGTTCGCGAAGGCTGAATGACGGCGGGTTCGCAACGCTCGGTTGTACCGTTGGTACCGCATGGCAACGGTTCTCTATCCGGGCAGTTTCGATCCGATCCACCTCGGTCACGTCGACGTGATCGAACAGGCTTCGCGTCTCTTCGGGCACGTCGTCATCGCAATTCTCCACAACCCTGAAAAGCACGGCGGGGTCTTCACCGTCGATCAGCGTGTGCAGTTGATCAACGGCGCGCTTGCCGACGGACCGTGCGCAGGCAAGTACTCGGTCAAGGCGTTCCCCGGACTTGCGGTCGACGCGGCGAAGGCCGCCGGTGTCGACTTCATCGTGAAGGGGCTGCGCAATTCGGGTGACTTCGAAATCGAACAACAGATGGCCCACACCAACCTTGCGGTTGCGGGTGTACCCACCGTCTACCTGCCGTGCAGCCCCGAACGTTCGTCGGTGAGCAGCCGTTTCGTGCGGGAGATTGCGCAGTATGGTGGCGACCCTTCGTCGATGGTGCCGCCCAACGTGACCTCGGCGCTGAAGGAGATCTTCTCATGAGCTACGACGACTTCGACGAAGAGTTCGACGACTTTGCGCCACGGCCGGTCGATCCGCAGATGGGAGACGCCGAAGCTTTGATGCGGCGTGCAGTTGACATCGTTGCGTCGGCTCCGAACATGCCACTGTCGAGCACACCCCGAATCGATCGCGACGAAATCATCGAGATCCTCGAGGACGCACTCGCTCGCTTGCCCGAGGAATTGCGCCAGGCGCGTTGGATGCTGCGTGAAAAGCAGGAGTTCGTCAACAAGGCAAAGCGCGAGGCCGAAGAAATCATCGAAGCAGCGCGCGTGCAGGCGGAACGAATGGTTCAGCGCACCGAGGTCGTGCGGGCCGCCGAGTCCCGGGCACGCACCGTGGTTGAAAATGCCGAGGGGGATGCACGACGCCTGCGGTTGGAGACCGAGGACTTCCTCGACCAGCGGCTCGGCAGTTTCGAAATCCTCCTTGATCGCCTCATGAAGACCGTCGCCACCGGACGCCAGCGTCTGGCCATCGGTAACCGGGAAGAAGAGCCCCAACCCATCGACCCATCGGGGGAGATCCAGGGATTCTTCGACCAAGACCGCTTCTGAGCGCGAGGATTCGGCTTGAGCTCGCCCCTGTCAGGTCTGGTCGTCAACGTCGCCGAGGTATTGCGGCGTGCCGGCAACGTCAAAGACATCGATGTCGAGATCGACTCGTCTCTCCTCGGCCTGAACGATGAACGGGTCATCCCCCAGGACGTGCCGATCACGTTCCACCTCGAGTCCACGAACACGGGAATCGTGGTGCGTGGCACCGTGTCGGCCCAGTATCACGACCGTTGTCGGCGCTGCCTGAAAGACGTTCACGAACGTGCGACAGTCCAGATTGCCGAGCTGTACCAGCGCGAGCTGACCGATCCCGATGCCTATTTGCTCGAGGGCGAGCAGTTGAGCCTTGCCCCGCTCGTTCGCGAGCACCTGCTGCTGGCCCTGCCCGACGGTCCACTCTGCCGCCCGGATTGCCCTGGCCTTTGTCCGGTCTGCGGGGCCGACAAGTCCATTCCCGCCGAGGCCGACTGCGGCTGTTCGACCAGGGCAACCGATCCCCGATGGGCCGCCCTCGACGCCTTTCGGGACCGTCTCGACGACCAGTAGGGGAAATTCCCCGTCCGCCGATAATCTCTCGGGGCTGAATTAGTCGTGCAACGGAGACCATCGTGGCTGTACCCAAGAAGAAGAAGTCGAAGGCGAAGACCCACAGCCGCAAGTCTGCGAACATGCGCATCGCCGCCCCCTCGCGCAGCGTGTGCCCCCGTTGTGGCGCGGCGAAAAAGCCGCATGTGGTGTGCGGTGGTTGCGGCTGGTACAAGGGTCGTACCGCCGTCGAAGTCGCCTGATCATTCCCGTGAGCCTGCCCGTCGCCGTTGACGCCCTTGGTGGCGACAAGGCGCCAGACGAAATTCTGAGGGGAGTCCTCGACGCAGTGGCGTCAGGAATCCCGTGTGCCGTTGTCGGTCCGGAAAATCTTGCTTCGTTGACATCGCTCGACATTTCATCCCTGCCGCTCATACCTGCGAGCGAAGTCATCGCGATGGACGAAGATCCGGCCGGTGGGGTTCGTCGCAAAAAAGACTCCACGCTTGTTCGCGCCGCCGAGGCGGTTCGCGACGGCAAAGCATCGGCGATGATCTCTGCAGGCAACACCGGCGCAACGATGGCCTCGGCCCTGCTGCGCATGGGTCGCGTCAAGGGAGTCAACCGCCCGGCAATCGCAACTCCGATTCCCGTGCCGGGTCACACGCCCACCGTGCTGCTCGATGCCGGCGCCAACGCCGAGGTGCAGGCCGACTGGCTGGTTCAGTTCGGCGTGATGGGTTCGATCTATGCCGCGCGTCGTTTCGGTATCGACAACCCGCGTGTCGGTCTGCTGTCGATCGGCGAAGAACCGGGGAAGGGCGACTCGCTGCGCAAAGAGGCGTACGAACTCCTTGCGGTCGCACCCGGCATCAACTTCATCGGGAACGTCGAAGGCCGCGACATCATGACTCCCGACGTCGATGTCGTCGTGACCGATGGTTTCACCGGCAACGTCGTGTTGAAGACGCTCGAGGGAAGTTTGAAGACCGTCGTCAAGGCCCTCTTCTCCGCCTTCGGTTCCAGTCCCGATCTCAAGGTTCACGCCGATGCGCTGTTGCCCGCGCTGTTGCCGCTGTACGAATCGCTCGATCCCGACACCTACGGTGGCGCGATCCTTCTCGGTGTCGACGGGGTGTGCATCATTTCGCACGGTTCGTCGTCGGCCCGGGCGATGCTGAACGGCATCAAGGTTGCGCGCGAAATGGTCGATTCCGACATGGTCGGGGCGATTCGTACCGCAATCGGTCTAATCTCGTAGCCGTCCGACGTCGCCGACGACGATCGGCCAGTCATTGTCCGACGTCGCTCTGGCGTTCGGTCAGAGAAAGTCAAAGGAGACTCACATGGCAGCAATCGATCGGGCGGGAATTTTTGCGATCGTCCGCGACCAACTGTCCGAGATTCTCGAAATCGATCCGAGCGCGATCAGCGAAGGGCAGTCCTTCGTCGACGACCTCGATGCCGATTCGCTTGCACTCATTGAGCTCGTCGAAGCTCTCGAAGAGGAACTTGCCGACGTCGTTGCGGGATTCCGCATCGAAGACGAAGACCTCCAGGACCTGAAGACGGTTCGTGATGCGGTCGACTATGTCCATGGACGCGTCTCTGCCGGATCCTGAGGCGCTCGCCCGGCTCTCGGCTGGGTTCGACCACACCTTTTCCGACCCCGCGTTGCTCGTTCGCGCGCTGCAACATCGTTCGTGGCAGGCCGAACACGATGCGCCGGAATCGAACGAGCGTCTCGAGTTTCTCGGTGATGCGGTTCTCGGCTGGGTCGTCGCTGACATTGCCTACAACACGTTCACCGATCTGCCCGAAGGCCGTCTGACCGACTTGCGCAAGAGTGTGGTCAACGCCTCGGCCTTGGCTGCGCTCGCGCAGACGGTCGATGTCGGGCCGGCTCTTCTGTTGGGGCGGGGTGAAGACGCCGCGGGCGGGCGCACGAAGACCTCGATTCTCTCCGATGCATTCGAAGCAGTGATCGGTGCGATCTATCTCGATGCAGGCCCGCAGGTTGCCTACGAAAAGGTCAAGCGGTTGATGTTGCCCGCGATGCACGAGGCCCTTCCGAACATCGACAGGCTCGATGCGAAGACGGTGCTTCAAGAGCGCGCCGCGCGGTTGGGTTTCGGGGCGCCGCGCTACTCGGTCGACAGCGAAGGTCCCGACCACGCCAAGACATTCACGGCGATTGTTTCGGTCGGCGGCTTCGAGGGCGCCGGAACCGGGCCGTCGAAGAAGACGGCCGAGCAGATGGCCGCCGAGGACGCACTGTCGCGGCTGCCCGAGCCTGCTGTCGACTGATCTTTGCCATGCCCGAATTGCCCGAAGTCGAAACGGTGCGACGGTCGTTGCACGACGCGGTTGTCGGGGCGCGCATCACGCGCGTCGAGATCGGCCGGCTGCGCAGTGTCAGGCGAACCGGGCCCGACGTGGTTCGTGCGGGTCTGCTGGGGGAGACGTTCATCGGTACGCGCCGACGGGGCAAGTACCTCTTCTTCGACCTCGAGAACGGCAACTCGATGATGGTGCACCTGCGGATGAGCGGGCGTTTGCTGATCGCCGACCCTGATGCGCCCCGCGAGCCGCACACCCACGTCGTGTTGCGCCTCGAACGCCCGGACGCTGCGACCATCGACATGCGATTCGTCGACCCCCGAACGTTCGGCGAGGTGGTGGTGTTCAACCCCGACGACGATCTCGTGCCCGAGACCGCTCGACTCGGCCTCGACCCGCTGGTCGACGACTTCACGCTCGAGGCATTTCGTGATGCGCTCGGTGGCCGCCGCCGCGGACTCAAGGCGACACTTCTCGATCAGTCGGTTGTCGCGGGAATCGGCAACATCTACGCAGACGAGATCATGCACCGCGCGCGACTGCGCTGGGACAGGCGGGTCGACTCGCTGCGTCTCCCTCAGATTCGGATGCTCCATCAGGCGACCGTCGAGGTCCTTGCCGCCGCGGTCGAAGCGGGCGGGTCGACGCTTGCCGACACCCAATACGTCGACGCACTTGGTCGCGAGGGGATCTTCCAGACGGAACACCGTGTTTATGCGCGCGAGGGCGAGAAGTGCGTCACCTGCGGGCGGGGAGTCATCCGGCGCGTCACGGGTGCGGGGCGTTCGACCCATTTCTGCCCGATCTGCCAGCGGTGAGGCCCCGGGCGAGGCTGGAGAAATCGACCCGATCTTGTAAGTTCGGGTCGCTGTGTTCCTCAAGTCCCTGACCCTGAAAGGTTTCAAGTCCTTTGCCGACACCACGGTGATGGAATTGGAGCCCGGAGTAACGGTTGTCGTCGGGCCCAACGGCTCGGGCAAGTCGAACGTGGTCGATGCAATCGCGTGGGTTCTCGGTGCACAGGCCCCGTCGGCGGTTCGCAGCCAAAAGATGGACGACGTCATCTTTGCCGGCACCGACAAGCGTCCGGCACTCGGTCGCGCCGAAGTAATGCTGACACTCGACAACTCCGCGGGCCTCCTGCCGATCGAGTTCACCGAGATCACCGTCGGCCGAACCCTGTTCCGCTCGGGCGAAAGCGAATACACGATCAACGGGGTCGAATGTCGTTTGCTCGACGTTCAAGAGCTGTTGTCCGACGCGGGTGTCGGGCGTCAACAACACGTCATCATCAGCCAAGGCCAGATCGATGCCGTCCTGAACGCGCGAGCCGAAGACAGGCGCGCGATCATCGAAGAAGCAGCCGGAGTGTTGAAGTACCGGAAGCGCAAGGAAAAGGCCGAACGCCGTCTCGACAGCACCGAGGCCAACCTGTTGCGGGTGCAGGATCTGATCCGCGAAGTTCGCCGACAGTTGCGGCCGCTCGAGCGTCAGGCCGAGGCGGCGCGTCGCCACGGCGAGCTCGTAGCCGAACTCAAAGCCCTGCAGATTTTCGTTGCAGGTCGCGAAATTGCCTCGACGCGTGCACGACTCGTGACGCTGGCCGGTGACAAGGCGAGTGGCACAAGAACCGAGCAAGAGCTTCGTTCTCGCCTGGCCGAACTCGACACACTCGTTCTTTCGTCCGAGGCCGAGCTCAGCGCTCTCGGCGACACCGGCGTCAGCGATCAACTGGTGCGCGTCGAACAACTCCGCGAGCGTGCCCGCGGCCTTGCTGCACTGCTTGCGGAGCGCCGCCGATCGATGGAGCGGGACCGCAGTCAGTTCATGGACGCCGACGTCATGGCGTCTCTCGAGGTCGATGCCGCCGCACTGCGGGCGGAACTCGACACCATCACCGCCGATCTCGCACTTGTCGACCCCGAGCGCGAGGATCTCGAATCCGACGAAGCCGACTTTGCAGCACGTCGCGAAGCTGCGGGCGAAGACGACGTTGCCGAGATGCCCACACCGGTGGCTGCAAGTGCGGCTGCCGAGGTTCGCGGCGAGTTGCGCACGTTGCGTGCGAACGACGAGCGTGATCGAGCCGAGCTGCAGCGTGTCGCCACCCGAATCGCACAGTTGGATGATCGCGTCTTGCGTCTCGCCGCCGACATCGAGCGGCTGGGTAACGAGTACGAATCCGCCGAAGGTGCTGCAGCGCGAATCGAAGACGAAGTGCGTGGCCAGTCCGAGCGTCGTTCCGCTGCCGAGTCGGCGCTCGACGGCGCCACACAGGCGAGTGCCACGGCCTCGGCGTCGCTTGCCCACTGGAACGCCCGCGTCGAGGTGCTGCGTGAGGCGCTCGAGACCGCCCGCAGTCGCGCCGGCCTGCAGCATCTCGCCGAGATTGGTGGCGTGGTCGGGGCGCTCGTCGACTTGATCCGCATCGACGAAGGCTGGGAAGCAGCCGTGCATGCGGCCCTCGGTGATGCCGTTGCCGGAATCGTGATGCGCGACGCTTCCGCGGCGCGCGATGCGCTCAACAGCCTCGATGCGCAGAATGTAAACGGCGCAGTGCTCGCGCTCGGCGCGGCGAGGGAGCAGCAGATTTCGCCACCGCCCGGATCGAGGGGAGTGCGCGGAGTCGTGCGTGCCGCGGGCCCCGATTCATCCGCAGTCGATGCACTCCTCGATTCGCTCTTGTCGCGCGCCGTCATTGCCGACTCCTGGGCGACCGCTGTCGACCTCGCCCTTTCGAACCCGGGTCTGCACGTTGTCACCCGTCGCGGTGATCGTTTTGCACCGTCGGGGTGGCGAATCGGGGGACAGGCGGACGCGGTCACCGCAGCGGCACTCGAGGACGCAATCGCCAAGCAAGCCGCAGCCGCAGCCGAGGGCGAACTGCGTGCCAGCGACCTTGCCCGTGCGCGGGCGGAAATGCAGGCATCCCGCGAATCTCTGGCCGAGCTCGAGCGCCGTCACGAGCAGTTGACTCGCGCACGACTCGCGGCCGCCGACTCGCTCCAGCGTGTCACCGGCGAGCGTCGCGAAGTCATCGCCGAACTCGATGCCGTTCGGTCGCAGCGCGACGACGTGGCGGGCCGACTCGAGCGAGCATCGACGCGCATCGCCGAGCTCGAAGCGGTGCTCCCGCGACTCGAGGCTGACGAGGCGATGGAGGCCGAGACGATGCGTGCCATTGGCGCAGCGCGCGCGAGTCTCGACGCCGAAGCTGCGCGTCTGGCTCTGCGCCGCAAGGATCTCGAGGTCAAGTCCGTCGGTCTCGTCGAGCGTCAGCAATTCGTGCAACGTCGTCTCGACGAAACCGAGGCGCGTCTCGCTGCCGATGCCGAAGCGCGCGCCCAGGCCGCCGATCAGCGCATCCGACTCGAACGTTCCTTCGACGCCATCGTGCGACTCAGCGATCTTGTCGACCGACATCGCATCACCACCGAGGCCCTGCTCGTCGATCTTCACGAGGCCCGTCGGCGCCAGAGTGACGAGGTGCGCGAGGTGGCCTCCCGTCTCGACACGGCCCGACGCGAACGTCAGGCAACCGAACGTGAACTCGACGAGCAGCGTGAACGCGGCCGTCGCATCGAAATCGAAGAAGCCGAAGTGAGAATGCGCCTCGAGGCGTCTGTCGAGGCACTGCGCCGCGACCTCGAGGTCGAGCCCGAGGCCGCCGAGGCTGCCGAGATGCCGCCGTTGCCCGAGGGCGCAAGCCCGGTCGCGCGGGTGCGCGATCTCGAGCGCGAGCTTCGTCTCATGGGGCCGATCAACCCGCTCGCCCTGCAAGAGTTCACCGAGCTTCAAAAGCGGCACGAGTTTCTCGAGGCCCAGTTGGAGGACGTCCGCAACACCCGTCGCGACCTGCTCCGGGTCATCAAGGCAGTTGACGAGGAAATCCAGAACGTCTTTGGCGGTGCCTTCAATGACGTCGCCCGAAACTTTCAAGATCTCTTCGCGCTGCTCTTCCCGGGCGGAACAGGACGCCTCACGCTGACGAGCCCCGAGGACCTCTTGAACACGGGCATCGAGGTCGAGGCGAAGCCCGGCGGCAAGAACGTGAAGAAGTTGTCGCTGCTCTCGGGCGGTGAACGGTCGCTCACTGCACTTGCATTCTTGTTCGCAGTGTTCCGCAGCCGTCCTTCTCCCTTCTATGTCATGGACGAAGTCGAAGCTGCACTCGACGACGTGAACCTGTCGCGCTTCATCGGTTTGCTTGCCGAATTCCGCCGTGATGCGCAGTTGCTCGTGGTCAGCCACCAAAAGCGCACCATGGAGGCCGCAGACTGCCTCCTGGGCGTGACGATGCAGCCGGGCGGTTCGTCGCGCGTGATTGTCGAGCGCGCCTCGTCGACCAACTGAATTTCTCATGGACAACGCACCCCTCATTCTTCTTCTACTCGTCGGACTCGTCGTTGTTTTCGGCATCGGGGTTGTCGTTGCCAATCGCCGAAAGGCCGAACCGCCCGCGCCGGTGGCAGCACCGCCAGTCGCGCGCATCGAAGAGCCGCCACAGAAGGTCGTTACCCCCGAACCAGTCGTCGAAACCGAATCGGTTGTCGAACCCGAAGTCGCGGTCGAGACCGAACCCGAGCCGGTTGTCGTCGTTGAGTCCGAGACGGTTGTCGAACCCGAACCCGTCGTTGCGCCGGCACCGAAAAAGCGTTTCGCAAAAGCTGCGGGAATCTTCACCGGTGCATTTGCGGGTGTTCGCGCGAAGGAAAAGATCACGGCCGAGACGTGGGATGACCTCGAAGAGACCTTGCTGCGTGCCGACGTTGGCCTTTCGGTGACGACGTCTCTCTTGTCGGGGTTGAAGACGCGGGTCGACAAGAAGGAGATTCCCGATCCGCGTGCGCTCATCGAGGCGCTCAGGGCCGACATGACGTCGCAGCTCAGTGCGAATGCACGCAGCCTCACCTTCGACACCGCAGTCAAGCAACCGAACATCTGGCTCTTCGTCGGGGTGAACGGGGTCGGCAAGACGACAACGATCGGCAAGGTCGCTTTCGCCCAGAAGGCAACCGGTCGCAGTGTCCTGTTGGCAGCCGGCGATACCTTTCGCGCCGCGGCAGGAGAGCAACTCGAAACGTGGGCCGGTCGTGCCGACGTACCGATTGTTCGCGGAAACGAGGGCGGCGACCCCAGCGCCGTCATCTTCGACGCCGTGCAAAGCGCGGCGGCGCGCGGCTGTGAATTGGTTCTCGCCGACACGGCGGGGCGTCTGCAGAACAAATCGAACCTCATGGAAGAACTGAAGAAGGTTCGCCGCGTGGCCGAGAAAGAGGCGGGAACAGTCACCGAAGTGCTGCTCGTCATCGACGCGACCACGGGGCAGAACGGCTTGTCGCAGGCGACGCAATTCGCCGAGGCCACGAACGTCACCGGCGTGGTGCTGACGAAGCTCGACGGTTCGGCCAAGGGCGGAATCGTCTTTGCCATCGAGACCCAGTTGGGTATCCCCGTCAAACTCGTCGGCTTGGGCGAGACGATCAACGATCTCGTGCCCTTCGATCCCAACGAGTACATTCGGGAATTGTTCGACGCCGAGTCCTGAAAGATTCGGGCGCAAGGCGGACATCTCCGGAACATGGGCGCCTCTGCATCGTTCGACGCCGATCGGCGTGCGCATTTCGAAGTCATTTTCTCGTCGGCATACGAGCCGATGCAGCGCTACGTCCGGCGACGTGGTGGCGGCGACGAAACGGATGACATCGTCGCCGAGGCATTGGCAACGGTGTGGCGTCGACTCGATGACGTACCCGGTGATGCGGTGGTCCCGTGGTGTCTCGGCGTTGCGCGGCGCTGCATGGCGAACCAGCGTCGATCAGCCAGGCGTCGCGAAAACCTGACCCGACGTATTGCGCTGCAACCTCTGACGGGTGCGACACCCGAAACCGACCCTGAACTGGATGTGGCCCTGGCACGGCTCGACGACGACCGCCGAGAAATTTTGCGGCTGTGGGCGTGGGAAGGGTACGGCCCGGGTGAGATTGCGGCGGTTCTCGGAATCTCGCCCAACGCCGCGAGCATCCGCTTGCACCGTGCGCGCAGGGGCCTCGCCGACCTGTTGGGGGCCGGAAAGAAATCCGATGGTGCGGGACATTCATCGGTTGAATCACGCGACGGAAAGGGGGAACGATGAACGACGACGAAATTTTCGAACGACTCGCACGCATCGATCCCGTGCCGAGCGGTGTTTTCCTCGATCCGGCAACCAGCCGGCGGGCGGAGGAATTGAAAGGACTCATCATGTCGAGCGAACCACAAGAGACAACGTCGGTGGCCGGTGCTCCGCGACGCATGCGGCGCTGGATCGCGGCCGCTGCTGTTGCGGTTGGCGCCGTTGCCGCGATCGTCGTCGTGTCGCAGGCGGGTTCCGGTGACGATGCGGAGCCAATCGTGTTCTCGGCAGCGCAGTCAACCCTGTCGGGCCGTAACGCCCCGTCTGCAGCGGAGTCGACCGCCGATGCCGCGCTCGAACAAAGCGGAAAAATGGCGGCTGCTCCGTATCAGGTGAAGTACGAAGTCGAGGGTGACCTGCCGGCACTCGACGGCAAGGCGCAATCGTGGAAGTCGACCAGCGACCCGACACGGAAGCAAATGACTGCCGTGGCGAAGGCTCTCGGGGTCGAAGGTGACCTCGTCGATCGTAGGAAGGAAGAAGGCGGTGGATTCGTCGCCGGGCCAACCGATGGTTCGGCGCCGTCCGTCAGCTTCAGCGATCCCGACAGCGATGCGTTCCACGGTTGGTACTACTCGGCGGCATGGGAAGCATCGACCCGGTCGAGCGATGCTGTCGAGCCGTCGATCACCGCCGACACCACCGTTGCAAGTGACACCAAGTCCGAGGATGCAGTTGCGCCCGATGCAATGAAGGCGCCCGAGAATCTGCCGACGAAGGATGAAGCCCGCGACAAGGCGTTGTCGATCATGAATGCGGCAGGGGTCGATGTTCGTGACGACGATGTCGAGGTGTACGCCGATGAGTGGTCGGTGTCGGTGACGGCGTGGCAGCGCGTGGGTGATCTTCGTGCGCCGATGTCGTGGACGTTCGGCTTCGGTGACAACGGTGTCATCAGCTGGGCCGGCGGCAATCTGTTGTCCTTCGACAAGGGCCCGAAGTTCCCGCGTGTCGGCGCTGCTGCAGGCGTCGACCGGTTGAGTGATCCGAAGTACAGCGGCTGGTACGGATACGGAACGACAGCGCGCGCGATTGCAGAGCCCGCGATTGCCGGCGAGGAGTCTGCCGCCTCGCCATCCGACACGGTCGAGCCCGTCGTGCAGACCGTCATCGTGACCGGGGTGAAGGAATCGCTCACGCCGATCGTCGATGCCGAGAACATTTTGTGGCTGGTTCCGTCGTACGAGTACACGGTGAAAGACGGCTACACCGTCAGCGTTCTTGCGATCACCGATGAATTCATCGAGCAGGCGGCACCGACAACCGAAACCAGTGGTGGGGAAGTGGTCGAGCCGGTTCCGGCCACTGACGGTGCTGGTGTCTCGGGCAGTTCGGGTTCCTCCGAGGGTTCGATGGGTTCGGACGCCGATGCGATGGCGCTCAGTCAGGAAGAGGCGGTCAAGTTGGTCGGCCTGACCGAGGACGAGGCAGCAAAGGTCGCCGAGTCGAACGGCTGGGTGTTGCGCGTCAGTTCACGTGACGGTGAAGATCTTCAGTTGACGATGGATTTCGTCCCGAATCGAGTCAACCTTGCGATCGTCGACGGAAAGGTGACCGGCGTCAGCGTTGGGTAGCCTCACGGGCGTCATGTTCGACAATCTCAGTTCGAAATTCGAGTCGATTCTCGGCAAGGTTCGCGGTCGAGGCCGTCTCACCGAGTCCGACGTCGACGAGGTGCTCGCCGAAATCCGCGCGGCGCTGCTCGACGCCGACGTCAACGTCACGGTTGCGCGCAATGTTGTTGCCCGTATCCGCGAACAGGCCGTCGGAGCCGAACTGTCAAAGGCCCTCGATCCGGGCCAGCAGATCGTCAAGATCGTCAACCAGGAACTGACGGCAATCCTCGGCGGCGACACGCTGAAGATCACCTACGCCGGCAAACCCCCGACAGTCGTCCTGATGGCCGGCCTCCAAGGTTCGGGAAAAACCACCAGCGCGGCAAAGTTGGCTCGCTGGTTCAAGTCGCAGGGACGCCAGCCGCTGCTCGTCGGCGCCGACCTTCAGCGGCCCGCCGCTGTCGAACAGTTGCGCACGCTCGGTCGCCAAATCGACGTTCCCGTTTTCTCCGAACCGGGTGATCCTGTCACCACCGCAACGCGCGGTTTGGCCGAGGCGCGCCGCATCGGCCGTGACGTTCTCATTGTCGACACCGCGGGTCGTTTGTCAATCGATGCCGAGTTGATGGACGAGATTCGCCGAATCAGCGAATCGGTTCAGCCGAACTACACCTTCCTCGTCATCGATGCGATGACCGGCCAGGACGCGGTGAACACCGCCGAGGCGTTCAACTCCACGCTTGAAATCGACGGTGTCATTCTGTCGAAGCTCGACGGTGATGCGCGTGGTGGTGCGGCGCTGTCGGTGAAAGAGGTCATCGGCAAGCCCATTGCGTTCGCGGCAACCGGCGAAAAAATCGATGCGTTCGAGCAGTTCCACCCCGACCGCATGGCGGGTCGAATCCTCGGCATGGGCGACATGCTCACGCTCATCGAACAGGCCGAGCAGGTCTTCGAAAAGGAAGAGGCCGAAGCCGCCGCGGCCAAGTTGTTCGAGGGCGAGTTCACCCTCGAGGACTTCCTGGAACAGCTCCAGCAGGTCAAGAAGATGGGTCCGATCTCCGGGATCATGGGGATGTTGCCCGGCATGCCCAAGGAGCTGAAGAACGCCGAGATCGGTGATGATCAGGTCAAGGTCACCGAAGCCATCATCAGATCGATGACTCCCGAGGAACGCCGAAACCCCGACGTCATCAACGGGTCACGGCGTGTGCGAATTGCAAAGGGCAGTGGAACCACGGTCCCCGATGTCAACCGACTCGTCAAGCAATTCGCCGAGATGCAGAAGATGATGAAGCAGATGGGCGGTCTCGCGGGTCGCAAGTCGGGCAAAAAGGGCAAGCCGCCGAAGATGAACCCCGTCAAGGTCGCCAAGGCGATGAAGCAGATGGGGGCCGGAGACCTGTCCGCCCTCGGCAATCTGGGCCTCCCGGGCCAGCCCGGACAGCCCGGATCAAAAAACCCCGGAGCCTTTCCTGATTTTCGGGACTTCCGATAGCCTTTCCCAGTCCGGTCGTGGCCACTTCAAGCCGCGGCGACTCAGTTGCAGGAGTTTTCATGTCAGTCAAGTTGCGTCTCACGCGAGTCGGAAAGACCAAGCAGCCGCATTACCGCATCATCGTCGCCGACGAGCGTCGCTCGCGCGACGGCCGCTTCATCGAGATTCTCGGCCAGTACAACCCGCGTCAAGAGCCTTCACATCTGAAGGTCGACAACGACAAAGCGGTTGCCTGGTTGCAGCAGGGTGCACAGCCCACCGAGCGCGTGCGCAAGCTTCTCGAGATCTCGGGCGCGTGGGCACAGTTCACCGCTTCGAAGA
>CAZKVD010000031.1:0-18523 GCA_964556145.1 uncultured Bifidobacterium sp.
GGTGTGGGTTGGTCGTCAATCGTTTTTGCCATGTGGGGGTTCTCCTAGAAACGCATTCCGTAGGCGTAGCCATGGTTGTTGGTACGGGTGTGTGAATCGCCGGTGGATGCGGGTGCACCCACCTTGCCCAGAATGATCACGCCGGTCGGGCACCGGTCGACGCACAGTGCACAACGAGTGCATACGTCGTCGTCGATGATGAACATCACGTTGTCGCGCGGATCGAGTCCCGGTTGTTCGGTGCCGACGGCTTCGGCCACCGCACCCGGATCGACCATGTGGATGCACTTCCACGGACAGATGTCGACACAGCCCTCGCACATGATGCACTCGGACTGATCGATGTGAATGAACTGCTTGGGCTTGACTGCCTTGGTGAGGTAGTCGGCATCGACTTCAACCAACTGGTACTCGGTCGACCAATCGGGCATGGGTGGATTTGCGTCTGTCTTTGCCATCTGGTGTCTCCTTTCCCGGTTTGTTTCGAAATGCAGTGAAGAGCGGTTGATCAGGTCTTGCGAACGAGCGGACGCCCGTACGTCGACGTTTCGATTTCCTTGGTCTGGGTCTGGCCGCGCTTTTGCCACCACACCGCGACGTACATGAAGAGACCGATGTAGAAGGCGTGGATCACCACAACGACGATGTCGCGCACGGCTTCGTACGAGATTTCGAACGGGAAGCTTCCGCCACTCGATTGTGCCTTCAGAATTCCGCCGGGGCCGAGCAGCGGCTTGTCTTTACGCCATCCGAGGTTCTTATCGGCATGGTCGATCCACTGGTGAGGAACGACGCCGAAGGCAAGGAACAGCACCGCGAAGATAAAGGCCGCACCGATCATTGCTTCGCCCCACGACGCAGGAGTTCCGGGCTTGCGGCGCTTTCCGTACGGAATCACGGCCATGGCAAGGACGGTGGTCAGCACGAACGAGAAGATGAACGCCTGGTTCACTCCCGGCCACTTGAGTACGTCGATTGCCAGCATTGCGCCGATGTTCCTTTCCGGGTTCCGAATGAAGAGATGTGGAAGCCCTGAAACTTCGAAGAGAACACTAGTCAGCACCCGCAGGCTGCCCCCTATTTCGCCGACTTTCTCTTTTGCACGTACGGATGTCGGAAAGGGTGTTTGATTCCATATCTCGGTGTGCGGGGGATTATGGTGAGACACCGTGACCGAAATCCCCGAGCACCTCCTCAAGCGTTCCCGCGAACGGCGCGCTGGCGGCTCTGGCGATGCAGCTCCGGCCGCCTCGGGTGAGTCGACCCCGGCAGTCCCCGCGAGCGCAGCCCCTGCCAAAGCCTCGGCTGCCAAGCCTGCCCCCGCCCCCAAGGTTGCCAAGCCCGACTCTGCTGTCGTGGCTGCCGCCAAGGCCCGCCGCAAGATCCCGTTCTGGGCGATGGCAACCCTCAGCCTCCTGCCAGTGTGGGGTTTTCTGTACTTTTTGGCTATTAAACCCACCGAAAAGGCCGTCGAAGGCCCCATCGCCATGGGCACCGAGGTCTGGGGTGGCTGCGCAGGTTGCCACGGCGCCGCCGGCCAGGGTGGCGCGGGCCGGGCGCTTTATCAGGGTGAAGTGCTGAAGACTTTCCCCCACATCGAGGACATGCTGAATTTCGTTTACACGGGCAGCCAAGCCTTCGCTTCAGCAGGAATCAAGGTCTACGGCGACCCCAATCGCGAGGGTGGGGCCCACGCTCCCCTGTCGTACAACGGGAACCCCATGCCCCAGCAGGGCGAGAAATACGGCGGCGGCTTGACCGAGTACGAGATTCTCGGCGTTGTCTGCCATGTTCGCTACGACCTTGCCGGCGCAGACCCCAAGGACGAGATGTGGGCCGAGGAATACGAGCGTTGGTGCTCGCCTGAGTCGGAAATCTTCGCCGGCCTCGAAGCTGGATCAACGTCGTTCACGACATTGGCCGAGGACTTCAAAGCACTGATGCCGCCGCCGAATGCGGTTGGCGTCGACCCGCGCGAAACCACGGCCGCAAAGTAAGCCGCCCCGGGCATCGACCCGCACGGTGGGCACCGCTTCAGTTCCGTACTCTCAGTCGGTCGTGCAACGCACGACGTCGATTTCATCCGTCGTCAAGTTCAGCGACACTTCCACGTTGTCGCCGAATCGGTCGATGAACTCCCGAAGATTTGTCGTCGCAGAGTCGCATTCGCGCTTGGTCGGGGTGGCGAGCGGAATGACCCAGCCATTCGACAGCACTGCATGATCACCATCGTTCAACATGTCGACGACGGGCGGCAACGAAAGCCGTGAGAGTGGCTCGTCGCCATTGGCGGGCGTGAGGGCAAACCACACAGGTGAATCGCCCAACATCTCGGCGAGAATCACGCATGCATTCGGTACCGATAGATCGCTGCACGCAATTTCACCAAGGGTTGCCTCGGCGATGTACATCGTTCGGCCGTCATCGAGGGCAAGCCGAGCCGTGCCGGTTGTCATTCCGTCTTTCACGGCCCAGTTCGGATCTGCTTGCACGGTGACGACCGATGCGGTGTACGTGACGAAGTGCGGTCGTCGAATCGTCGAGGATTCACCACCACCACGCAGCGCAACGAACCACCAAACAAGCGCAGCGAGTAGCGGAATACCCAGCGCGAGGACGAACCTCCGCGTGAGTATCTGGCGCATTCGTCAGACCCCGATGCGTGATGCGGCGCGGTAAACCCGCTCGGCGAGATCGGCAAGCACGGCATCGTCGTGCCCGAGGCCGACGAACAGGGCTTCGTACGCTCCCGGTGCCAAGGCAACCCCCTCGGCCAGCATGGCGTGGAACAACCTTGCGTACGTCGCTTCGTCGGTGGTCTTTGCTTCGTCGAAGTTGACGGGGAGCATTCCGCGGGCGGCTTCACCGACGAACATCCCGACAAGAGTTCCGACAACCGGAAATTGTGCAGGCAAACCCGCCGCAGCACAGGCATCACGGAGCATCGATGCCAAATGGCGCGCACGCGCGGCGAGCTCCATGTACACCTCGTCGGTCAGTTCGTTGAGAGCGGCAAGACCCGCCGCGGTTGCCATCGGATTGCCCGCCAGCGTGCCCGCGTGGAACACCTTGCCGAGCGGTGACAGTGTCGCCATCAGATCGCGGCGTCCGCCGACAGCACCGATGGGAAGGCCACCACCGATGACTTTGCCGAAACATGTGAGGTCGGGACGCACGTCGTACTTCTCTTGCGCTCCACCGGCGCCGAGACGAAAACCCGTGATGACTTCGTCGAAAATGAGGAGCGCTCCGACTCGGTCGCACTCACGACGCAACCCCTGCAGAAATCCGGCCGACGGGGCGACGACACCCATGTTTGCCGCCACCGGCTCGACAATGACGGCGGCAACCCTGTCGTCGAGCGTGGGCACGACGTTGTAGGGCGCGACGATCGTGTTGGCGACGGCCTCATCGGGCACGCCGGCCGTGCCCGGAAGACCCAGCGTGGCCACGCCACTTCCGCCTGCGGCGAGAAGTGCATCGGTTGCGCCGTGGAAGTTGCCGCTGAAGGTGACGATGCGTTTGCGCCCCGTTGCACCACGTGCGAGGCGCACCGCGGTACTTGTTGCCTCGGTGCCGCTGTTCATGAGGCGCACCTGCTCGCAACTTGCAACTCGCGAGGAAATGGTTTCGGCAAGCTTCATTTCGCGCGGTGTGGGTGCTCCGTATGACGTGCCGTCGCCGGCCGCGTTGCGCAGCGCCTCGGTGATGGCGGGGTGAGCGTGACCCAGAATCACGGCTCCGTAACTCTGCACCAGGTCGACGTACCGCGTTCCCTCGACGTCCCACACATGCGCACCCTGCGCTCGCGAGACGATGTACGGACTTCCGCCGACGGCCTTGAATGCACGAATCGAGCTGTTGACCCCACCCGGAATCGCACGTGCCGAGCGTTCGAACAATGCGGAATTGGACGGAATACCGGCACCGACACACAACGTCGGCGTGCAACCTGCGCTCTTGCAGGCCGTCTCGTCACAGTACGGAATCGGCTCGGCCGCCACTGCAGGTCTCCTTTTTTGTTCGGTCGTCTACTGCGCCGACTCGGCGAACCAGCGTGCGAGATAGGTGAGGATGAGATCGGCACCGGCCCGCTTGATGGCGGTCAGATGTTCGAATGCAACCGTGTCATGGTCGATCCAACCGTTTGCGGCCGCGGCTTTCAGCATCGAATACTCACCGCTCACGTGGTACGCCGCCACGGGGAGGTTCGTCATCCGGCGCACGGCGGCAATGATGTCGAGATACGCGAGCGCGGGCTTGACCATCACGATGTCGGCGCCCTGTTCGATGTCGGCGGCAACTTCAATCAATGCCTCGCGGGCGTTGCGCCAATCCTGCTGGTAGCCCTTGCGGTTTCCACCGCCTTCAATCTGCACGTCGACGGCGTCGCGGAACGGGCCGTAGAGCCCCGATGCGTACTTTGCCGAGTATCCCATGATTGCGATGTCGCTGAAGCCGCCTGAATCGAGACCGGAACGAATGGCCCTGACCTGGCCGTCCATCATTCCGCTCGGAGCCACGACATGCGCCCCGGCGGTTGCCTGCGCGAGTGCGGCTTTCACGTACACGTCGAGTGTCGCATCGTTGTCGACATTGCCCTTGGCGTCGACGATTCCACAGTGTCCGTGTGACGTGTATTCATCGACACAGAGATCGGCCATCAGCACGATGCGATCATCGAAACGCTCGCGCAGTCGACGAAGTGCCACTTGCACGATTCCATCGGGATCGAAGGCACCCGAACCGACCGGGTCCTTCTTCAGTGGAACACCGAACAAGACGACGCCACGGACACCGAGGTCGATCAGTTCACCGATTTCACGCTCGAGGGAGGCAAGCGAATGCTGCACGACTCCGGGAAGGGATGAGATGGGATGGGGCTGATCGATGCCCTCGCGTACGAACAACGGAGCGACGACGTCGTTGACGTTCAGTCGGGTCTCGGCCACGAGTTCACGCATGGCGGCCGAAGTGCGCAGTCGACGGGGCCGCGATACGGGAAACACGCTCACATGCTACGGGCTGAGTGCGGAGCAGAGGGCGTCGACGATTCCCGCCGGCGACGGCTCGTGGGCCACTGCAGCAACGACAAGACCCGCGGCTTCGGCCGCGGCTTGTGTGACCGGCCCGATCACCACGACGGCGCCGCCGAAGTCCGCACCGAGGAGTCGCACCCAGTTCGACACTGCGCTGCCCGACGCCAAGACAACGGCATCGCATTCCGCCGCCTCGTGAAGCTCGTCGGAGCCGGGTGACGAATCGAGCGTGCGGTACACGTTGCACCGCACCACATCCCAGCCCTTTTCCTGCAAGCCCGCTGCCAACGTGTCGTCGGCGCGCTCGCCCTGAACCACAATCACACGACCTCGGCCGGCAGGGAACTCTTCAACGAGCGACGCCGCGCTGGCCCGACGTGAGACGAAATCAACCGAATGACCGATCGCATCAGCCGTCGCCACGCCGACGACTGCAACCGGGGGCAACGAACAGCCCTCTTCGTGGAGCATTGCCACCACCCTGGCACCGTTCGGTGATGAGACCACGACCCACGAAAACGTTTCGGCGTCGACAAGAAGACCTCGCAACGACTCGATGCCCTCGTGGTGCTCGACGATCTCGATGAGGGGCATCGATACGACGTGCGCGCCTGCGGCCACGAGTGCGTTGACGAGTTCTGTCTGTTGGTGTCGCGGGCGTGTCACCGCAACGTACGAGCCCGACAACAGCATTCGTCTTCGTTCGTCTCCCGGATCGGACATCTCAACGGCCCGCAAGTTCACGACGCGACACGCGAGCGAGTTCCGCTGCAACAAGCGCGGCGGTGTCGGGGTCGGAGACGTCGGCCTGCATCACGATCGACTTCGAGCCCGGCTGGTCGGAACCGGCAAGAAACGTCGTGATGGTTCCCGACGCATCGACATGCGCGCCGACAGGCTGCGAACAACCGCTGCCGAGTACCGAAAGGAAAGAGCGCTCGGTCTCCACGGCCCGACGTGTCGGGTCGTGGTCGATGGCCGCCAGCGCATCACGTGCCCACCCGTCACCGAATCGGTGTTCGACTGCGACACAACCCTGGCCCACCATCGGGACAAAGATCGCAGGGTCGAGGGTTTCGCTGATCTTGTCGGTCAGGCCGAGAATCTCCAGAGCGGCAACGGCCATCACGATTGCTCCGTCGTCGGGAATTTTTTTGAGGCGCGTACCGATGTTTCCCCGCAACTCGATGAAGGCCAGATCGGAACGAGCAGCACGCAGCTGGGCACGCCGACGTGCCGAGCCGGTGGCGATGGTTGCCCCCGTGCCGAGCGCCGACAAGGACCGACCGACGAGTGCATCGCGTGGGTCGCGTCGGGCGCACCACGCACCGATGACGAGACCCGGATCGCCTTCTGTCGGCAGATCCTTGGCCGAATGCACCGCGATGTCGGCACGACCGTCGAGAACCGCACGTTGCACTTCCTTCACGAAAATTCCCTGGCCCGCCATCTGATGCAGCGGAACATCGGCGCGAACGTCGCCGGTGCTTTCGATGAACACCAACTCACAACGCAGATTGGTGGCGGCTTCGATTGCATCACCGACAAATCGTGCTTGCGTACGCGCCTGGGGACTCGGCCGGGTGGCGATCCTCAAGGTTTCGCCTTTTTCGCTTGCGTCTCCGCGGGATGCAGTCATTGCATCAGTGCAGGTCGAACAGGTCGCGCAGTGCATCTGCGAGACGTTCGCCCTGAGGAGTCCCCGCGCTCTCTTTCAAACGGACCGACGGTCCGTGGAGCAGTTTTGCCACGATTCCGTGTGTGAGCGCTTCGAGTGCCTCGGCCTGTTCGGGGGTGAGATCGGCAAGGCGTCGCGCATGACGTTCGAGTTCGGAGATACGAACGTTCTCGGCCGACGCGTGCATTGCGGCGATCAGTGGTGCGGCCTGACGAGCCGTTGCATCGAGGCCGTAGCGCTCGACTTCCTCGGCAACGATCGACCCCACCTTGGTGGCCTCGCCCTCACGGTTCTCGACTCCGGAACGCACCCAATCACGAAGATCATCGAGGTTGCGCAGTTCGACGCCGGGAATTGCACCGACTGTCTCTTCGACGTCGCGTGGAACCGAAATGTCGACGATGAACAACGTGCGTCCCGAGCGACCGGCCATCAGTGGCTCGATCATCTCACGATCGATAATGAAATTGCCCGAACCAATGCAGGTCACAACCACGTCGGTGTCGAGCAACGCATCGCGCAATTCGGCCATCGGCCGGGTCGAGGCTCCGAGACGCTCGGCAAGGTCACGCCCGCGCGACTCGGTGCGGTTGATCACGGTGACTTCGGTCGTCGAGTTCATTGACAGGGCAACGGCAACACCTTCGCCCATCGTGCCCGCGCCGACAATGAGGACCTTCCGATACGCAAGCGTGCCGAGGAGCTCCCGGGCCATTTCGACGGCAGCAAATGAAATCGAAGTCGTCGAACGGGAGATACCGGTCTCGCTTCGCGCGCGCTTGCCGGTCTCGAGTGCATGTCGAAAAAGAAGATTGAGCGTCGTGCGGGCGGCTCCCGATGCCTGGGCAAGCGACCATGCGTCGCGAACCTGGCCCAGGATTTCGTTTTCACCGATGACGGCCGAATCGAGCCCGCACGCAACTTCGAAGAGATGACGAACCGCCGCATCATCGTGCTGGCTGTAGAGGTGTTGGTGCAGTTCCTCGCTGCGCAGTCCGCCCAGTTCACAGAAAAAATCTGCGATGTCGTCGTAGGCGGCGTGGAACTTCTCGGTGACGGCGTAGACCTCGGTGCGGTTGCAGGTTGACAACACGACGGCCTCGCGGATGTTGTCCTTTGACGCGAGGGCATGGAGAGCCTTGGGCATCGCCTCGGCGCCGACGGCGACCCGCTCGAGGACCCCCAGGGGGCTCGTGCGGTGGTTCACACCGATGACCACTACCGACATAGCAACCCCACGCTAGGCGCTGACGCCCCGGACGGGGGCACCGGCAGCCTGTGCGGCTCCGCTGTTCAGGGCCCGCTTTTGCTCGTAATAGCTGAGAATCTGCAGTTCCCCGGCCAGATCGACCTTGCGAACCGAGACACCCCGGGGCACCGAGAGCACGACCGGCACGAAATTCAGGATCGAGCCAACCCCGGCGCGCACCAGACGGTTTGCCGCCTCTTGGGCTGATTCGGCCGGGGTCGCAAGAACCCCAATGCTGACGTTCTTCGACTGGACGACCTGCGAGAGCTCATCGAGATGACGAACGCGCACACCGCCGACGACACCGCCGATCTTGGTTTGGTCGGTGTCGAAGACACCGGCAATCGAAAAGCCGCGTTCGGTGAAGCCGCCGTAGTTCGCCAAGGCCTGCCCGAGGTTGCCCGCACCGACAATGGCAACGGGCCAGTCGTGGTTCAAGCCCAGTTCGAGCTGGATTTGGTACGTGAGAAAGGTGACGTCGTAGCCAACGCCACGCGTGCCGTAACTGCCGAGATACGAAAGATCCTTGCGAACCTTTGCCGCATTCATCCCGCCAAGTTCGGCGAGTTGGTCGCTCGACACTTGAGGCGTACCCGCATCGGAGAGTTCTCCGAGAATGCGCAAATAGAGCGGCAACCTGGACAGCGCTGCTTCGGGTATGCGACGGCGGGGGGATTCCGACACGAGGGCAACGTTATGCCCTCACAGCCCGAACGAGAAAGTCCTCCGACATCTTCGACCTATAACCTGCGACACATGACCCGGGTTGACTCCGTGGCCGCGGCTCTCGCGGCAAGCGCGTGTCTCGTCGCAGGTGCCTTTTGTCTCCTCACCTTCGACCGGTGGTTGCGACGTCGCGCACCACACGATCTCGCCTGGTCGGTTGCAATGGCTCTCTTCGTCCTTGGCGCGGGATCGCTGTGGTGGGCAGAGAGCCGCGGGTGGAGCTCGGTGAGCTTTCGCCTCTTTTTCCTCACCGGCGCGGTCTTGAACGTCGCCTGGCTCGCACTCGGGACGGTGTACCTGCTCTTTGGACGCCGTATCGGTGATTCGACCCGTATCGCTCTGGTCGCACTGTCGGGCTACGCAACGGGTGTCATCGTGATGGCCCCGATGAAGGCTCCCGTCGAGCCGGACGTCTTTCCGACCGCAAAGGAACTCTTCGGAACGACGCCTCGCATCCTCGCAGCCGTCGGCTCCGGGGTTCCGGCGATGGTGATCATCGTCGGCGCGCTGTGGTCGGCGGGTCGTGTCGTGCGTGGGCGGGTTCCCGCAGCCACCACCTCGGCGCGGCGTGCGGCCAACAACCCCCGCATGCTGGCCGGCGGCAACGTGCTCATTGCCGCCGGTGCGCTTGTTCTCTCGGCCAGTGGGACGCTTGCCGGACGATTGGGAAAGGACACCGCGTTCGCAGTGACATTGGTTGCCGGCATTGTTGTGCTGTTCGCGGGCTTCGTCGTTGCATCGAATGCGGTCGGCACCCGGCCGCGCATCAGCGCAGTTCTCGCCGCAGCACTTTCCCCGTCACGTTGAGCGGCAGTTCGTCGACAAACTGCACTTTCGTCGGACACTTGTAGCGCGACAGTTTCTTTTTCGCGTGGTCGATCACCGAGTCCTCGTCGAGCGAAGCCCCCGGTTCGGCGACCACAAAGGCCTTGACGGCCTCGCCGGTGTGTGGGTGTGCGACTCCAACCACTGCACAAGCGAGAACGCCGGGTTGATCGGTGATCACCGACTCGACTTCGGCTGGGTACACGTTGAACCCGGACACGATGATCATGTCCTTTGCGCGGTCGACGATGTAGAGGTTTCCATCGTCGTCCTCGACCGCAATGTCGCCGGTGCGCAGCCACCCCTCGGTGCTGATCACCCGTGCCGTGGCTTCATCGTCGTTCCAGTAGCCACGAAAGACATTCGGGCCTTTCACCCAGATCTCACCCTCGTCGCCGGGAAGCGCGTCGTCGCCGCTTTCGTCGACGACGCGAATCTCGACACCGCGCAATGGAACGCCAATCGAACCGCGCGGAGAGCACACCTTGCCATCGATGATCCGCGCAGTCGTGACGACGGGTGACGCCTCGGTGAGGCCGTAGCCCTCGGCAAGAACGACGCCGCACTTTGCCTGAAGCAGCGCCGACATGTCCTCGGGCATCTTCGCCGCGCCGGTTACCGCCAGACGGAGGGTTCGCATCGACGTCGCATCGACGCTCGGCATCTGCGCCAACGCCGCCCACATTGCGGGTGCGCCCGCCATGACACTGACGCCACGTTCCACGATGGTCTCGACAACACTGCTTGGGTCGAAACGTTCGACAAGAACGATGGTGCCACCCGATGCCATCACGCACCCGAACATCACGTTCAGACCAAAGATGTGGAACATCGGCAGAACCCCGAACGAGAGGTCGTCGGCAACCATCGGCGTTGCATCGAGCGTCTGGAAAACATTCGACACGAGGTTCCCGTGCGAGAGCATTGCTGCGCGCGGGGCTCCGGCTGTTCCACTGGTGAAGATGAGCACGGCAAGGTCGTCGGGATGAACGTGCGCCTCCGGAGTCTCGGTTCCGCTGTCGACCAATTCATCGAATGACACGGCAACGGCACCCGGGCCGACCACCGACGCGGCATCCGAGGCGATGACCCGTTCGACGGAAGCAATGTGTGATGCATCGATGCGCTTCCATGCCGCCACCGCGGACGGCCCGACAATGACGACCTTGGCGGTGACCTCGTTCAATTCGCGCTCGAGTTCGTCGGCCGTTGCTGCAGGGTTGAGCGGCACCGCGATGGCGCCCATGCCAACCGTGGCAAGGTATGCAACGGCGAAGTGACGGCCGTTGGCGGCAACGATCGCGACGCGGTCTCCCCTCACCACACCGTTCGCTTGCAGCCCTCCGCGAAACCGACGAACCTGACCGAGAAGCTCGCCGTACGTGGTGGGCCGCCCGCGACTGATGATGGCGGCCTTGTCGGCGGGATGGCCGACGATGATCGACGCCAAATTGTCGGGGCCGCGGTTCTCGCTTGTCGGCATTCTTCCCCCGAGGCTCGTCAGAGCATCAACAACTGAACGATGCCGGCAACCAAGATGACCCCGAGCAACAAGGCAACGGTCAAAGTGGTGGCAGGCCTCACGACCCCAAACCTACTGCCGCCCGGGGTCCGGTGCGATTTTGCCCAACGCGACCCGCGTGGTCGTTGCGCCCTGCGACGGGTTTGCGGGCCGCAGCACAACCTGGTCACCGCTGGCCAGGCCAATGTCACGGGCCGCAGAGTCTTGACGCTTGGCAAGGGCGAGCATTCCGTACGAGTCGGTGACGAGACCGAGCGCACCTTCGGCAATGTCATCGAAGGCCCCGACCAACGCCGCGCTGCGTTCGTTGCCATCGACGACCACGGTGATTCGGGCGATCGACCGACTGATTCCAGTGACGTCCTCGGGCCCGACGTTCAATTGGCAATTGCCGTACACATCGACCCACGTGACTTCGGTGATGATTTCATCGACACCGATCTGGGGAAGTCCAACGAGGCCGGGCATCAGAATTTCGGGGTCGACAATCTCGCCGAGCTGTTCGAAGGGAATGCCGTTGCAAAGGTGCGCGGCGACCGGGGCGAACACGTCGCGTCCGGCGAATGTGGCTCCCGGAGCAGGCAGATGAAGTTCGGTGTTGTTCAACACGACCGCACGATCGACGCCGCCAACCATTGCTGCGGCAGGCACGAGCAATCCATTGTCGGGACCGACGAGAACTCCCTCGCCACCCGCCACTTCGAGCGCAATCATGCGACGCTTTGTTGCGACTCCCGGGTCGACGACCGCAACGACGACACCGCGTGGCACGTACTGAATTGCGCGGGCAAGCATGAGCGAGCCACCGCGCACGTCGTACGCAGAAACGTTGTGGCCGATGTCGGTGACACGTGCGTGAGGAGCAATGTCTGCAATGACCGACTTCATGACTCCGACGAATTCATCGACGAGGCCGTAGTCGGTGAGCAATGCAACATGATCGAACGGCGCAGGGCTCATGGACGTCAAGTGTGTCGTGTGCAAGAACAAAAGTTTTCGAAACACGACGTCGTCGCAGAAAAAACGAAGGGGCCGGTGTCAACCCCCCGATGACACCGACCCCTCGGCGCGGCCCTTTCGGGCGCGACTCCCGATCGGCGAACCGATCGGTGATCTGTCCGTACCCTACGGCCTCACGGGGTGGTGAGAAAAGTGTCACGGCGCTTTTTCACAAAAAAGTCTCCGACTCGTGCAACTTTGCACAAGCCCTCGGAGCGTCCCACTTTTACTGCTTAATTCGTTTCGTTTGATTCGCGCGCTATTTGGCTTGACCGAGTTCGACACTGCGCGCAGTTGCGGCGCGCACTGCTGCGACGAACGCCTCGCGTCCGCCCGATGCGGACAACGCGGCAAGGCCCGCGGCGGTCGTGCCGTTTGGTGACGTGACGTTCTCGCGAAGCCGTGTCGGCGACTCGGCGCTGGTGGCAAGCAGCGTTCCGGCACCGAGAAACAGCTGTCGTACCAGTGCCTCGGCAACACCACGTTCGAGTCCTTCGGCAACACCGGCATCGATCAATGCCTCCGCAACATAGAAGAGGTATGCCGGGCCCGACCCGGTGAGACCGGTGACCGCATCGAGCAGAGGTTCATCGACACGCACCGCCAAACCGACACTGCCAAGAACGGCGGTCGCGAATGCCTCGGCATCGGGTCCGCAGCCCGCTCCCAACGCAAAGGCGGATGCCCCTTCGCCCACGAGCGCCGGGGTGTTCGGCATTGCTCGAACAACCGACACTCCCGGACCGGCGGCCGCGGTCAAAGTGGCGAGAGTGACGCCTGCAGCGATGGAGAGCACCATCGTCGCCCCACCTGCCACAGCGGCTCGGGCCGCCGCGGGTGTATCGGCTGGTTTTACCGCAAGAACCGCGCTGGAGCAGGCGCCGATGTCCGAAGTGATGGCAGAACCCGGAAATGCCGTGGCGAGGGCGGGATGTTTGGACGAGTCGATTTCGACGATCGTCAGGTCGCCGGGGACCAGGCCGCCCGCGATGAGGCCGCGGGCAAGGGCGGCGCCCATGTTGCCGCCGCCGATGATTGAAATTCCACCCGAGATTGCGTCCGAACCCACGGGCGCAGACTAGTTCCGATCAGACAGCGAAGCGGCTGGCAAAACCGATGCGGATCAGCGTCGGAAAGTGGCGTTCGACCGCCGCATAGAGCGTGCCGAGCACGCGGTCGAGTTCGGGTTCGTTGACAGACGAGAGCAGCAGCTCGCCGCGCAGGAACAATGCGTCCTCGACGCCAATGGAAAAATGCGCTCCGACGAGACTGCTGTTACGACGCAGCGCTGCTTCGAAGAGCTCGCCTGCATTTTCCTCGGGTGCGGGCATCACGTAGGTCTCGTAACGCAGAGTCCTCTGACCGAGCCGCAGCCACACCGTGGTGAATTCTTTCTCTTCACCCTGCATTCGCACGAACCAGTGCATGACATCGTCGGGATCGCGACCGACGGCGAGACACAACGGATTGTTCTCGTTGTACGTGGCGAGCCACTCATCGATCTGCCGCGCGAGAATTCCCCTGTCGGCGTCGGGCCAGATGTCGCTCATTGTCTACCTGCAGGCAACGCGCTCGCGCGTCGTCACGTCGGCATAGATACGCCGCAATCTTGCTGCAGCAAAGCTCCACGTGTAGCGACGCGCCTTGTCGGCCGCACGTGCACCCATCGCTGCTGCCTCGACTGGATTCGCGATGATGTGGTTTGCGTGTTGCGCGAAGATCTCGGGGCTGCGGTCGGCAACAAGGTGCCCCGTTACTCCATCGTCGACGATCGTGATGAGGCCCCCGACCCCACTGGCCACGACCGGTACGCCACAAGCCGCGGCCTCGAGGGCAACGAGGCCGAAACTCTCGCTTCGTGACGGCACGATGACGAGATCGGCAGCGCGGTAGTACGTCGACAGCATGTGGTGGGCCTGCGGAGCGACGAAATCGACACGATCCGCCACACCGTGCGTCGCGATGAGCGCATGGATGCGTTGTACTTCGTGGTCGCCGTCGGCACCACTGGCGCCGCCGACAACGACCAAGCGGGTGCGGCGATCGTCGAGACGGGCAAGAGTTTCGATGGCAACATCGAGACCCTTCAGGGGCTGAATCCTGCCGACGAACAACATGACCGGAACGTCGAGCGGCAAGCGCAGGGCGTGTCGTGCGCCGCGTTTCTCACCCGGCGCGAAGAACGCGTGTTCCACCCCTGGCGCGACGATTTCAATCGACCCGGGCGGAGCGCCGTAGAGCGAGCGGAACTGACGCTCTTCTTCGGTGCACGACACACAGATTGCATCGGTACAGCCGATGATCGATGCCTCGGCATCTTCACGCGACTCGGGCTCGGGGTCGCCACCCTGGGCCTTGACGCGCGCAAAAGTATGAAAGGTCATCACCAGCGGCAGGTTGAGTTCATGCTTCAGGCGATGGCCTGCGATGCCCGACAGCCAATAGTTCGCATGCAACACGTCGGTTCCACCGCTTGCAAGGATGTGGTCCCGGACACCGTCGGCGAAAACATCGACCATGCCGGCGAGTTCGTTCTTTGCAAGATCGGGCGCACCGGCTGCAATGTGCACCACGCGATGGTTCGGCTCGACGTTCACAACCTCGGGCAGGTCTGCGCTCCACGCACGGGTGTAGGTCGTGCAGTCGAGGCCCGCATGGGCAAGTGCCGACCCGAGTTCGCGGACGTACACGTTCATGCCGCCACCGTCGCCGATACCCGGCTGTGCCAACGGCGATGTGTGCATCGAGAGAATTGCCACGCGCTTCATGTCAGCCCACCGTTGGATTCACGTACGAGCGATAGACGCTGAGAAGGGTGTTCTTCTGTTCGGTGGACAACAACGGATCACTGAGAACCGATTCCTCGACCGACGGGGCGGCCGAGTCTGCTCGGTTCGCATCGCCGTCGAGGATGCCGGCACGGACGTAGAGGGTCTCGGCCGACACATGCAGGGCCCGCGCAATCTGCTGGAGGATCTCGGCCGATGGCTTGCGCAGACCGCGCTCGATCTGCGACAGGTACGGGTTGGACACTCCGGCGAGTCGCGACAGGTCACGAATCGACTGCTGCGCTGCTTCACGACGCTGGCGAATGAAGTCACCGAGTTCGACGAGACGCTTGTCCATTGGTGTCTGTCTAGTGACGAATTCGGAGAATGGCTACTCCGGTGAAATACCCGATTTGTCGGGCATTTCAAAGACGTGGATCACGTTCGCTCAGTCGAGGAGGCTGTCGACCGAGGCTCCCCCTGTTTTGTAACGGTTCACCAGCTCGCGGCTGAGCGCGTCGATGCGAGAAAAAAGCGTCTTTCGATCGGTCGACTGCACGGCTTCGAACGCCGCAAGCGCGGTCTCGAGTGCGCTCAGTTCTCCGTCGTCGAGATCCGCAAAGTCTGCAAAGTGGTGCCGATCGCAGATCTCGGTCAGTTCAATCACCCTGGGATGGTCGGCGCTGACCTCGGTGTCACGTGGCGGTCGCACCGAGCCTGCGCCCTGTTGTTGGCCGAAAACGGCCGCCAGTTCGCCGGGCGCAGCCGTTGCATGCGACCCGCTGCCCCGGCGTGCGCGCTCTTCGCGAACAATGTCGAGACGACCCTGCGCGACACGGCGAACGAATGAAACGACATCTTCTTCCGACTGGAGACGTGCACGAGTTGCGCGTAGATCGCCGAGCGACAACGACGAGAGTTGCATCGTTTCGTTCGACACGGAGTCGTCATGCTGGGCGATGTTCCTACTCTAGAACCCGCCCGAAACCGGCGGGAGGACGGCCACCTCGTCGCTCGGCCCGATGACTGTTGTCCGATCGGCTTCGTCCCCGTTGCACCACACCCGACACGATTCAAGAACTGTGACGAATCGCGGCCCGTAACGGTGGCACGCTTCGTCGAGAAGTTCCCCCACGGTGGCGGCATCGATTGTGTCCGAGCCACGTCCCGCAGCCTCGCGGGCAGAGGCGAAGAGTCGCAGCGTCGCCATTTGCACGACATTATTGCCCGTCGTCCTCCATGAGCGCCCGTCGCAATAGCCTGAGAACCGTGTCAACGGCCCGCCTTCTCCTCGTGCGCCACGGCCAGTCCGAATGGAACTCGGTCGGCCGGATGCAGGGTCACGCCGACTCGCCGCTGACTCCCGAGGGTCGTCGACAGGCTGTGTCGGCGGCTCGAAAGTTGGCCGGGTTCGACTGGGTTGTTTCGAGCGACCTGTCCCGCGCACTCGACACCGCAATCATCCTTGCCCGCGAACTGTCCATCCCCCGGATCGGCCCACACGCCGGTTTGCGCGAAATCGACGTCGGTCCGTGGCAGGGACTGACCCGACGCGACATCGATCGTCGCTATCCCGGCTTTGTCGAAAACGACATGCGTCCTCCCGGCTACGAAGCCGACGAGTCGGTCTACGCGCGGGTGCAATCGGCGCTCATCGAGCTCGCCACCACACACACCGGCAAGGCGCCAACCGGTCTTGTCGTCACGCACAGTGGGGTCATCAGGGTGATGCGTCGCGTGCTCGGACATCCCGACCAACGCAATCATCGAAATCTCGAAGGTTGTTGGTTCTCCGTCGCAACCGACGGAACGTTGACCGTCGAGGAATCGATCAACGTCCTGCGCAACGCAACGATCAGCAACACCCTCTGACAATGCGCCTATTCGACGAATCATTTTCGCCATCGGTGCGCAATCACGTTGTTCTCCTGACGGTCGCGCGTACTGCGGCAAATGCGTCCTACCGCTTTGCCCCACCGTTTCTGGCCACGATTGCGCGTGGTTTTGACATGTCGATTTCCCAGATGGGTGTGGCCCTCACGGTGTCCGAGTTGACCGGACTCGCATCGCCTCTCATCGGCCAACGCGTCGACTCCATGACACGCCGACAGGCGATGCGCATTGCGCTCGTCGGAGTCGGCTTGGGTGCCATCCTCGCTGCCGCCGCGCCGAACCTCGCCGTCTTCACCCTCGGCATCATTCTTCTCGGCGGGGCAAAGGTCGCCTACGACGTCGCCCTTGGAGCGTGGATCGCCGATCACGTGCCGTGGAACAGACGCAGTGCGGTCGTCGGTTTCACCGAAACCTCGTGGGCTCTCGGAATGCTCGTCGGCGTCAGTTCCCTCGGTCTCATCACTGCTGCGCTCGACTGGCGTTATGCCTATGCATTCGGAGCTTTGGCCGTGCTGGTACTCGCCTGGCAGGTGAGCAACCGCCTCCCCGTCGATGACGACACATCGCACCACCACGACGAAGCCGTCGTCGGCGAACACGGTGTGTTGCAGCCGGGAAGCTGGCTCGCCATCGCATCGTGTTTCACGCTGATGGGTGCAATCCAGTGCATCTTCGTCACCTTCGGCCCCTTTCTCGAGGACACGTTCGGATTCTCCGAAGCGGGCCTTGCCGCGATGGGCTTCTCTCTCGGCATCGTGGAACTCGCCGCATCGACATCGAGCGCACGATTCACCGACGTGTGGGGAAAACAACGAAGCGTTGCCCGGGGTGCGGCGCTGATGGTGCCGGCCGCTCTCGTCATCGCGGCCTTCGGCGATGGACTCGTGCCCGCAATCATCGGTCTCGCCGTCGTCATTCTCGGCTTCGAGTTCGCGATCGTCAGTCTTCTTCCCATCGGCACGCAACTGGTACCGGGCCGCCGCGGACGGGGAATGGGTCTGCTACTCGGTGCCGGGACCCTTGGTCGCGCCGCGGTCTCACTTGCTGCAACGCGTCTTTACGACCAAAACGGCATCGACCCCGCTGCAATCGGTGCGGCGGTTCTGGCCGGGGCGACCGCTGTGTTGATTCTCAGCCACGGTAGGCGTTCGTGATCGGCAAACGCCGATCCTTGCCGAATGCCTTCGTGCTGATGCGAACCCCCGGCGGGCACTGACGTCGCTTGTATTCGTTCAAGTCGACCAAACGCGCGATACGTCGAACGAGTGCTTCGTCGTGCCCACGGGCAACGATGTCGGCCGCCGTCATGTCGTCTTCGACGTACATTGCAAGAATCGGGTCGAGAACCTCGTACGGCGGCAACGACTGGTCGTCACGCTGGTCGGGTCGCAGTTCGGCCGATGGTGGTTTGTCGATGATTGCGTGAGGGATGACCTCGCGGCCCGCTCTGCGGTTGACGTGATGGCACAGGTCGTACACCGTCAGCTTGAACACGTCCTTGATGACCGCAAAGCCACCGACGGAATCCCCGTACAACGTGAAATAGCCGACGGCCATCTCGCTCTTGTTGCCCGTGGTCAGCACCATCCAACCGTGCTTGTTCGACAGGGCCATCACGACGGTGCCTCGCACGCGACTCTGCAGGTTCTCCTCGGTGAGATCGGCTGCTTTGCCGGTGAAGGATGGTTCGAGCATGTCGAGGTAGGCGGCGAAAGCGGGTTCGATTGCAATCGTCTGCAGATCGATGCCGAGGTTCGCCGCAAGATCTACTGCATCGGTCTTCGAGCCCTCGCTCGAATAGCGCGATGGCATCGACACGCCGTG
>CAZKVD010000032.1:0-18320 GCA_964556145.1 uncultured Bifidobacterium sp.
CATGTGTGGGTTCATGCGCACCCTCGTGAGGCTAGAGGTCGTAGCCTACGAACTCATGCGCCGACCAGCCGCGAAACGCTTTCTGTGCCTCGTTGCGACGGTCACATTCGTCGCATCCTGCGGTTCGTCCGGCTCCACCGACACCAATGACACCACCGCGACAGACTCCGTCGCAACCGACTCGACACTGGTGAGCGACAACACAACGTCCGCATCGTCGACCGAAGCAACGACGAGCATCCCCGCTTCCTCCACGGTTCCGCAGCCGCCGGTCGAACCTCTCATTCTCAAGAATTGCGCGGGCTCAAAGACCCTCAGATGCGGCACGTTCGCCGTCCCCTACGACTACGAAAACCCGGCGGCGGGAACCTTCAAGCTGAATGTCCGCATCCGACCCGCCGAAAAATCACCGTCGGTCGGACCGCTGTTCGTGAACCGCGGTGGTCCCGGTGCGGAAAGCGCTTCGATGGCGACCGAAGCCGAGTTCTATTTTTCACAGAAGTTGCTCGACAACTTCGACATCGTCGCCTTCGACCCACGCGGTACCGGAGCATCAGAACCCTTCGTCGACTGCGTCGATGAAATTGATCCCTACTTCACGGCCGACATCACCTACGACTCGCCCGAAGAACGCCAGCGTCTGATTGACGATGCACAGGCATTCAACGACGCATGCCAGGAAAAGAGCGGGGAGATACTCCCCTACATTTCAACGGTCTCGAGCGCTCGAGACATAGACACTCTCCGACGCGCGCTTGGTTACGACAAGATCTCGTTCTTCGGCTTCTCGTACGGCAGCGAACTCGGAGCGACGTGGGCAAAGTTGTTCCCCACCACCGTCCGCACCGCGGTCTTTGACGGCGCAGCCGACCCGAACGCCAGTTACCTTCAGGCCGGGCTCGACCAAGCTGCCGGTTTCGAGCGCGAACTCAACGCCTTTTTTGCCGATTGCGCCACACGCAAGACCTGCGCCGCCTACAACGGCGGCAATCCGGCGGCGCTCTTCGACGAATTGGTGCGCCGCGTCGAACGCGACCCGCTGTTTGTCAACGACAAGCGCACCCTCGTCACGTCAACCGTCGCGTACACCGCAGTCGTCGATGCCATGTATTCCTCGGCATTGTGGCCCACATTGGCCGAGGCAATTGCCGACGCAACGAAGAAACCGATTGCCGACGGCACCGGTCTTCTCGCTCTGTACGACGACTACTACCAACGTCGTCCCGACGGCAGTTACGACAACCTCCTCGAGGCCTTCATTGCCATCAGTTGCCTCGATGACAACGGAGGCGAGAGCGTCGACGACGTCGAGGCCCAGATTCCACAGTTCGAAGCCATTGCGCCGCGACTCGGCAAGTTCTTTGCCATCGGCTACAACTGCGCACTCTGGCCAGCGAAGTCAAAACCGAAAGAGTCGATGAACAACATCGGGCTCGGGCCCATCGTCGTCGTCGGCACGACCGGCGACGCCGCCACACCCCTCGAGTCCTCGCGCAAGATGGCAGCCGCACTTGCCGATGGCCGTCTCATCATCGCCACCGAAGACCAACACACGGGCTACGGCACCAGCGAGTGCGTCACTGATCTCGTCGACGACTACTTGGCAGACCTGAAGATCCCCGACAAAGAAACCACCTGCGCGGCCGAGTAACCGGTTCGTCATCATCCGTGTCCACGGTGATGACATTGGTGGAGTAAAGTTTTTTCATGAAAAAACTCACTCCACCCTCAATGCGGAGTCGCCTCGGCGTGCTCGTCGCGGGGTTGGTCGCGAGTGCGGGCGTCGTTTCCGCATCTGCACCATCCATTGCGTCGGCGAGCACCGTTGTTGGCTCTGTTGTTGCAACCGAATACGGCCTCGACAAAGTCGTCACCAAGCTTCACATCATCGACACCGTCGGCGTCATCTCGCGCCTGCCCGAAACGAAGGCGACGGCGGAAGCCGCTCGCACGATGAATTCGAACCTGCCGAAGCTCACCTGCACGGGATCGACCGGAAGCGTCACGCCGTCGGCTGAGTATGCATCCGACAACGGAGTGCTGACAATCATCGTCGTGTTCAGCTCAGCACCGGCGATCGACACGTGCACCCTGTCAAACACGACGTACGTAAGAGCGTCGGGTGACACGGTCTACCCGATCACCGATGCGGCGAAGGCCGCTCTGTGGGGCGATCCTGTGAAGGAATTGGCCAATGCGAATGCACGACTCACGTCGGCGGTGCCCGCACTGAAGAAAGCCTTCACCGACTATCGCGCTTCGAAGAACCGCGGAAAATACCTTGGCGCATGGAGCGCTGGTGCGGCCGCACGAGTCGACAAGGCACTCGCTGCCTATGCCGTCAACTCCGCTGACTTTTCGTACGACGCAACCGACACTTCGTCAAAGGTCATGTACCTCCTCCGGCCGGCATTTGCGGGTTCGCGTTGGGTCGACCTCTGCCAGCGCTTGAAGGACGGTCGCCTCCCGTGTTTGCGCTTCAATCCCATCAGCAACAAAACCACCTCATATCTGAGCAACGACCCCGCTGTTCAGTTCACCTCACGGCCGACCACGGAGACAGCAGCATGAAGAACCAACTCAGCAACATGAAGAAGTGGCGCTTCGCCCTCGTTGCCGGCATTGTTGCCGGCCTCCTCGCTCCGATTGCAGCACCTTCCGGAAGCGTCAATGCTGCAGGTGCCTCGCAAACCACCACGAAGTACTACACCGCGGGTGGAACCACATCGGTCCAGGGCATCGCGGCCAGCGGGTGGGAAGGCAAGACGATCTATGCGGCCATCACGACCGATCAGCCTTCAACGGCGACGGTTGCTGTCACAAAGACCACGGGTCTCACGCTTCCGTTCGGCTACGCGGCGTACTCCGGTGGACAGATTGCATTCGTGGGAACCCAAGAAGCCGTCAATGCTGCACTTGCAACGCTCACGTTGACGACACCGGCCAGCACCACCAGTTCGGCACTGAAGATCCAGACAACGTTCTTCCTGCAGTCTGATGGTTTGGCGTACAACCCTCAGAACCAACACTTCTATCGATTCATCGACGGCAACATCAGCGGCACCAATGCCTTCGCCGCCGCAGCGGGCCAAGTTATTTTCGGGCTCACCGGTTATTTGGCAAGCATCACCACTGCCGCCGAGAACGATTTCGTCTCCTCGAAAATCGAAGGCGCGAAGAACGTCTGGATCGGCGCCACCGATGTTGCGAAAGAGGGTGAATGGAAGTGGACGGGCGGCCCGGACGATGCGAAGCAGTTCTGGTCCGGAAACTGCACCGCGGTTGACGGCAAAGTCGCCGACGGTTACTTCGCGAAGTGGGCCACGGGCGAACCGAACAACTGGATCACCGCCACCAACTTCTGCGGGGGAACGGCCTACGACGTGAATTCCGCACAATTGGGCGAAGACTGTGTCGTCACCAATTGGCAGTCCACCACGGCGCTCGCAAGCGAGAAAGTGGGCTTTTGGAACGACATGCCGTGCACATTCGTTCGTTCGTGGGACGGGACCGCAATCGGCGGTTATGTCGTCGAATTCGGCACCAAGACCACCGGCTCAACGTACGACAGCAATGTCGACATTCAGGACCACACTTTGGTGAAGTACGTACCGACGCAAAAACTGCAGCCGAGTCTCGGTTCGTTCGTCTGGCGGTTGTTCAACTTCGTGAAGAAGGCAATGCCGAAGAGTTTCAAGATCTCCTTCAAGAAGAAGGCGACGAAGACGAAACCCGCACAGACATTCACGTGTCCGGCCATGCGTGTGACCCGCTTCTCCTACACCCTCCTATTCCAGGAAGCGGGCCGCTATTCCTTTTATTTCACCAGCCCATCGGGAAAGCGAATTCCCATGCAGTGCGGCACGAAGATCAAGACCAGGATGATCACCGAACCCATTTCGGCGCCGGTCATCCAGTCGGTGAAAGAGGGCGAGCGTCCCGTCATCACCGCCTACCTGAAGAGAGCAGACGTCGGCGGAACCATGGACTACCCGATGCTCAACGTCATCCTGAAGCGCCCCGATGGGACGCTTGTTCGGATCGACCAGCCCAACCCGCCGCTGCCGGGTACGCCGATCAAGTAACGACTGGTTCGGCAACGCCGATGTGACAAGCCCCCGTTCGCCGCTCTTCGGAGTGCGCGGGCGGGGGCTTTCGCATGTCAATCCACAACCGGCCTGCACATGAAAAAAGCCCGCCTGACGGCGGGCTTTCTGGCGGAAGAGGTGGGATTTGAACCCACGGTGGGCACAAACCCACAACGGTTTTCGAGACCGTCCCATTCGGCCGCTCTGGCACCCTTCCGTTCGGGAACGCTATCGGCGTTCGGCGAAAAAATCAGACAGGAGTGCCGAACACTCGGCTGCAAGAACCCCGTGGCGGAACGGCGGATTGTGGTTGAGGCGTGGGTCGGCGCACACGTTGTAGAGGCTCGAGGTGGCACCGGCCTTCAGGTCGGCGGCCCCGAAAACGAGGCGGCCGATACGCGCGTTCAGCAGCGCACCCGCGCACATCACGCAAGGTTCGAGCGTGACGTACAACGTGCAGTCGTCGAGTCGCCAACGGCCGAGCCGAGCCGATGCATCTTGCAGGGCGAGCACCTCGGCGTGCGCCGTCGGATCACCGGCCTTCTCACGTTCGTTGTGGCGCGAGGCGATGATCTCGCCGTTGTGAACCACCACTGCGCCGACGGGAACGTCACCGTGAGCAAGCGCCATTCGCGCCTCGCCCAGGGCATCACGCATCGCCGCCTCATCGGCCGCGAGTTCGGCACTTGACATTTCGTTTGCTGCCACCTCGGGCAATGTAGTCAAGACATCGCCGGTGTTACGTTTCGGTGATGGCCGAGTCGCTTCCCACCATCGATCTCGCACCTTTTGCGCGGGGCGCCGCGATCTCCGACGAGGCCCGGGCCCAGGCCCGCCTGCTCGACGAGACCTTCCGCCACACGGGTTTCATCCTCGCCAAGAACCACGGCGTGTCGGCTTCCACCAAGGCGGCCATGCTTGCCGCATCGCGTGACTTTTTCGACGAACCGGTCGAGGTGAAGAACGACATCGCCATCGGCAAGTCGAAGTGTCACCGCGGATACGTGGGTATCGCAACCGAAACCTTGGACGACAAGAACACGATGGCCGGTGACCTGAAGGAAACCCTCGACACCGGCATCGACCACGGCCCCGACCATCCCGAGGTTGTGAAGGGCACGCCCCTGCACGGACAGAACCAACTTCCGTCGACTCCCGGATTCAAGGCCGCCTACGACGCGTACTTTGCGGAGTCGGTTGACGCGGCCGAACGCATGATGCGCGCAATGGCTCTTGCTCTCGATCTGCCGAGCGAGCACTTCATGTCTCTCGGCGACACCATTTACAACCTTCGCCTCATCCACTATCCGAAGCAGGAAACGGTGCAGCCCGTCGAGGGTCAAATGGGCTGCGGAGCGCACACCGATTACGGGTCGATCACCCTTTTGTCCGACGATGGCGTCGGCGGTCTGCAGGTGATGAAGCGCGGAGGGCAGTGGATCGACGTTGCGATCCCTGATGATCATCTCGTTGTGAACATCGGTGATCTGATGGCCATCTGGACGAACGACCGCTGGGTGTCGAATCCGCACCGCGTCATCAACCCGCGCCAAACCGATCGGTACTCGATTCCTCTGTTCGTGACACCGCCCTACTGGGCCAACATCGAATGTCTGCCGTCATGTGTGGGCGCCGGCGAAGAACCCAAGCACCAACCGATGCTGTCGGGGCCGTACCTGTTGGCCCGCTTCGACTCGACGCACAGTTACCGCAACGAACTGCTTGCCGAATTCAACAACGTCTGACGACGTTGGTCATGTTCTGGCGGAAGAGGTGGGATTTGAACCCACGGACCCCTTGCGAAGTCACAGCATTTCCAATGCTGCCGATTCGGCCGCTCTCGCACTCTTCCGGATTGTTGTATCGAGTGTCGCAGGCTATCCACCTATAGCCTGACTCCAGCAGCAAGTGAGGTGGCGGTCGGGTCCTGTGCAACGTCGGCCCGGTCAACCAGGTCAGGGCGGGAACGCAGCAGCCTCCACCGGATCAGGCGTGTGCCGCAGATCGCCTGGCCGTCACCTCAGTTGCTACGACCAGCCAATGCTTCGGCCCTTTTCGCCAGATTCGGTTGGCCCATTTCGGCCACCAAGTCTGCAAAGTCAGACGTTGGCCCCGACCACTTCCAGTCGTCGACCTTGCCAACGGGCACGTCGGTCACGATCGTTGCAATGCGTTTGAACAACGCCGCGGCATCCCGGTTGTCGCGCAACGTCGCCGCCAACTTTGCCGCACCGCGTACCTGCACGTCCCACTTCGTTTCGTCGTCGGGGATCGCTTCGATTGTTTTCCACTTGGCGAGAACGACCGACGCACTCTTGGCACCCCAACCCTGCAGCCCGGGAAAGCCGTCGGAGGTGTCACCCACCAGGCCCAGGTAGTCGGCGATCGACTCGGGACCGACACCGAACTTTTCGCGAACCGCCGCATCGTCGATGATCACGTTGTTGCGACGATCGAACTGCACCACACGTTGTCCCTCGACGCACTGGCCCAGATCCTTGTCGGGCGACAGCACCAACACCTGCTTCACCCGTTTGTCGGCAGCAGCAACCCGCGCCGCACTACCCAGAGCATCATCGGCTTCGTATTCCTCCATCGCCCACACCGTGACACCGAGTGCACGCAATGCGTCCTCGAGAAGCGGAATCTGGTGCAACAGCACGGGCTCCATCCCCTCGCTGGTCTTGTAACCGTCGTACAAGTCGTTGCGGAAGCTCTCGATCACATGGTCGGTGGCAACACCGATGTGGGTTGCACCGTCGGCAATCAACTGCAGCGTCGACGACAACACACCGATCGTGGCGGCCAACGGCGGCGGCTCACTGTGGCGAACGGCCTGTCCGTAATGCTGCCGGTACAACTCGTACGTGCCGTCGACCAGGTGAACCTTCATCACAGCGAGGAGATCGGAACCTTCTTCACGTTGATCAGACGTTCCAGTTCGTGGCGGGCGATCTTCCAGCCGTCCTTCGTGCGCACCATCTCGTCGTTGTAGGCGGCCCACAGAACGAACAGGTGGTCGGGATCACTCGGCAGTTCGTGCGTTGCCTGCACGTAGCTCCGCAACGTGCCGCGGTCGCCGTTGACGGTGACCTGGATGTTGCCGATCATGTGTTGCGTGCGGCCGTACTTGTTGCGCGCTGCCGAAACCCACTCGCGGTATTCGGCAAGGCCCTTGATCGATCCTGCGCTGAAACCGGCGACTTCAACATCGTCGGTGAAACACGTGCAGTAACGGTCGTAGTCGCACTGGTCGATGGAATCCGCGTAGCGGATGATGACGTCACCGATTGCGAGACGGTCTTCGAGTTCGCTCATGGGCCGAGCCTAGACCGCTGATCCTGCGGGTCTAGACAAGGAAAGAAATGAAGGCGCCCACGGCGATGTAGGGCACGAACGCGATGTGGTCGCGGCGGTCAAGGGCCCGCATGGCCATCAAGACCGCACTGACGACACCCGCAAGAACGAAGGTGTACACGGTGCCACGAATGAGAACGTCCCAACCGCGGTATGCAAGCAACAACCCGACCGACGGAGCAAGCATCACGTCACCCTTGCCGAAGCCGCCACGCGACACTGCAGCGATCAACGAATAGAGCGCAAAGAGAACGATTGCGCCGGCAAAACCACGCAACAGTTCGTTCGGATCCCAGTGCCACAGCGCGTCGATGACGATCAACGGAACACCGCTGACAATCATGAGGCCCGTCACATAGCGGGGCACACGGTGCGTGTAGGCATCGATGATCGACAGCGCAAGCAGGCCGGTGAACACGGCGATCGCCGCGAGAGTGAGGAATCCACGGGTTGCTTCACGGTGCAACAGCAGTGCACCGACGGCGGTCCATGCCGCAATCGCCGCGGTTTGGGGCGCGGCGATGTCGAGCGCCGACTTACGGATTCGACGCAGGTTTTTCTGGGTGGTCTCGACCACCCAGTAGCCGGCAGCAAGACCGATGAGCGCGGCGAGATAGGCCGTGGCTACTCCTGCACCAGTTCGATCAACGTGCCGAACGAGCCCTTGGGGTGGATGAAGGCAACGGTCGTACCGCGGCTGCCGGGACGCGGCGCCTTGTCGATGGGTTGCGCGCCGGCGGCAATCATCGATTCGAGCGCCTTGGCGCAGTCGGCTACGCGGTAACCAATGTGGTGCAGACCCTCGCCGCGCTTTTCGATCGCCTTGGCAACCGGTGAGTCGTCGCGCGTGGGCGTGAGCAACTGGACGTAACTCTCGGCGACCTTCAGCAACGCTTCTTCGACGCCGTCGCTCTCGACGACTTCGCGGTGTTCAACCTCGGCGCCAAAGGCGCGGTGGTAATAGTCGATGGCCGCCTCGAGGTCGCGGACGGCAATGGCAACGTGATCGATTTCGGTCAACAGCATGGCTCTATCGTTCCATTTTGCTTGGTCTAACGGCGAAACATGTTGATATTTGCCTCGCCGGCCTTGGCCCGCAGCATCGGGTCGTCGATGCCGAGGCCCGCCTCGGGGGCCAGGCACAACACGCCCAACTTCCCCTCGTGCATGTTGTGGTGCACCTGGTACGCGGCTTCGCCAACGTTTGCAAGGTCGAAAACCTGCGACATGACCGGGTGGATCATGCCCTTGGCGATGAGACGGTTGGCTTCCCACGCCTCGCGGTAGTTGGCGAAGTGGCTGCCGACCAGGCGCTTGAGGCGCATCCAAAAGTGCCGGTTGTCGAACTCCATCATGAAGCCACTTGTTGCAGCGCACGTGACGACCGTGCCGCCGCGCTTGGCCACGTACATCGACGCGCCGAAGGTTGACCGCCCCGGATGCTCGAAGACGATGTCCGGGTCTTCCCCCACGAGGTCGCGAATGTCGGAGCCGAGGCGGCGCCATTCCTTTTCGTCGTGGTTGCCGTTGTCGTCGAAGAACTTGTAGTTCGCCGACTTGCGGTCGATGACCGCTTCGCAACCCATTTCGTGGAGGATCTTGGCCTTGTCGGGCGAACTGACGACCCCGACGGGGATACCGCCACCGTTCAACACGTACTGCACTGCGTAGGCACCGATGCCACCCGTCGCACCCCAGATGAGCACGACGTCGCCCTGCTTCATTTGTGCGCCGTTCTTCGACACAAGCATGCGGTAGCTGGTCGAGTTGCACAGCGCGTTGACGGCCGACTCCTCCCACGACAGATGAGTGGGCTTGGGCATCAACTGGTTGGCCTTGACGACCGCCAGATCGGCCAGGCCTCCGAAGTTGGTTTCGTAGCCCCAGATGCGCTGGTTCGCTGCCAACATCGAATCGTTGTGGGCCGACTGGTCCTGGTCGTCGACGTGGTTGCAGTGAATCGTGACGCGGTCGCCCGGCTTCCAGTTGCGCACGGCGGCGCCGACGCGCAACACCACACCCGAACCGTCGCTTCCCACGACTTGGTAGTCGCGATCGTGGCGCTTGGCCCATTCGCTCTCGCGTGCGAGCCGTTGCATCGGCCCGAAACTCGAAACGGGCTCGAAGATGCTGCTCCACACCGTGTTGAAGTTGATCGACGAGGCCATGACCGCGACGTAGACCTCGTCGGGTGCAAGTTCGGGAGTCGGCACATCGCCGACATGCAGACTTTTGCGTGGGTCTTTGTCGTTCGAGGGCATGTCATCGAACATTCCCGTTTCCGATTTCAGAAGATGCGCACCGCGGTATGTCGCGGGAATGGGAAGCTTTGCGATCGTTGCGGAATCGGCCCCCGCGAGGATTGCATCGCGGATTTCGGCCATGGTGCTGTCAGCCATTTGGAGAGGCTACCCACGGGTACGGGGCGACCAACGGAGACGGCCTACGCTTGGCGTCATGCCAGGTTCATACATCGTTGCCGGAGCCCGCACGCCGATCGGAAAGATGAGCGGAGCCCTCGCCGGCTTCAGCGCTGCCGAGCTGGGTGCACTTGCCATCGCCGAGGCGATGAAGCGCGCCAACGTGCGGCCCGAACAGATCGACCACGTGATGATGGGACAGGTGTTGATGGCCGGCCAGGGCCAGGTACCCGCACGTCAGGCCGCGGTCAAGGCGGGCATCCCGCTCAACGTTCCCGCGGTCAACATCAACAAGGTGTGCCTGTCGGGCATCAACACCATTTATCTCGCCGACCAAATGATCCAGGCCGGCGACGCCGACATCGTGATTGCCGGCGGCATGGAATCGATGACCGGGGCGCCTTACATCGCCAGTGGCGCGCGTGGTGGCTTCCGTTACGGCAACACCGAGCTCGCCGACGCAATCATCAAGGACGGCCTGTGGTGTGCATTCGACGCGTGCCTCATGGGCGAAGGAACCGAGAAGTACAACGCCGGCGGTATCGGCCGCAGTGCCCAGGATGAGTTCGCAGCTCGAAGCCACGAACGTGCGGCCAACGCCATCAAGGAGGGCCGCTTCACCGACGAAATCGTCCCCGTTGCAATTCCTCAGCGCAAGGGTGACCCGGTGATGTTCGACACCGACGAAGGTGTTCGCCCGGGAACCACCGGTGAATCGCTTGCCGGCCTGAAGCCTGCATTCGTGAAGGAAGGCTCGATCACCGCGGGCAACGCATCGCAGATCAGTGACGGTGGCAGTGCGGTCGTCGTCATGAGCAAGACGGCCGCCGAGGCCTGCGGTGTTGCTCCTCTCGGGGAGATCGTCTCGTACGGCCTCGTTGCCGGCCCCGACAACATTTCGCTTCTCCACCAGCCCAGTCGCGCAATCCAAAAGGCGCTCGACAAGGTCGGCAAGAAGGTCAGCGACATCGACCTGTTCGAGTTGAACGAGGCATTCGCCGCCGTCGGCATTGCGTCGATGAAGGAACTGGGCATCACCGATGCGGTCACCAATGTGAACGGCGGCGCCATTGCGCTCGGCCACCCCATCGGCATGAGTGGCAACCGCATCACGTTGCACCTTCTCCACGAACTGCGTCGTCGCGGCGGTGGCATGGGCGCAGCTGCGTTGTGCGGTGGTGGCGGCCAGGGCGACGCAATCATTGTCCGCTCGATCTAGGTCCTTCGTCAGCCGCATCATCGGTGCCGCGGTCATCGGGGCCGCCGGTGGCCTGTTGTCCGCGGCATTTCTCGGCTCGTTGAACTGGGCCGGGACGACACGCCTCGATTACGACTGGCTCGTTTGGTTGCTGCCACTCGGCGGCCTTGTCGTTGGTGCGCTGTACCACCGGTTCGGCCAACCCATCGCCGGTGGAACCAGCCTGGTGCTCGATGCGACCCACGTGCCCGATGGTGAAGTGCCGGGGCGCATGGCTCCGATGATCTGGGGCGGCAGCGTGGTGTCGCACGTTGTCGGCGCAAGCGTTGGCCGCGAGGGCGCAGCGGTTCAGATCGTGGCCAGCATCACCGACGACGCATCCCGTCGTTTGCGCATCCCGCGGGACGTGCGGGCCGTCCTTCTTGTGTGCGCAGTCGCTGCTGCATTCGGCGGGTTGTTCGGCGTGCCCGCCGCCGGCGGGTTCTTTGCGCTCGAGGTGCAGCGCAAGTCGCGTCGTCATCTGTCGACACTGCCGTTCGCGGTCGGATCGAGCATCGTGGCCAATCTCGTTGCACATGCGGTCGGCGTGAGCCACCACCGACCGTTCCACATTCACGATCTGAATCTCGGGTGGCCGCATCTGTGGCGCTACGTCGTTGCCGCAATCTTGTTCGGCATCGTTGCGATGACTTTCATCCGGCTCGAACATGCCGTGAAGGATGCCTTCGCACGCTTCGTTCGCCTTCCACCGCTGCGGCCGATGATCGGTGGGGTGTTCATTCTCGCGCTGATTGGCGCCGCCGGTACGCGCGATTACCTCGGCATCTCGTTTGATCTCGTCGACGTTGCACTCACGGGTGCCACAGGCATCGCAGCCGCGGCTTTCCTGTGGAAGATCGCCTTCACAACGGTGTCGTTGGGCAGCGGCTTTGTCGGTGGCGAGATGCTTCCCCTCTTCGTGATCGGCGCTCTGTCGGGTGCGCAGTTCGCGCGGATCACCGGTGCGTCAATTCCGTTGTTCGCGGCCCTGGGTTTGATCGCCGTGTTCGCCGCAGCTTCGAACACACCGTTTGCCTGCGTCGTGATTGGCATCGAATTGTTCGGATGGTCGGGCCTGCCCGCCTACGTCATCGTGTGCATCATCGCCGTCGTGTTCAGCGGTGACAGAACGATTTACCCCGCGTCACCACTGATGACGCGTTCAACCGAAAAACGCTAGGCGGCGGAACGGGTGCGGGTCGGATAGTTCGACCACACACCTGTTTCGAAGTTGTACAACTTGCATCCGGACGTGGTCGACAGATAGTCGCGCAGACGCAGTTTCTTGGTGATTGCCACGCCGGGGAATCGTGACTCGATGGAGCGCATTGCGCTCGGCAGTCGGTAGAAGGGGATTCGCATGTCGACATGGTGCGGGACGTGAATGAAGATGTTGTGCAGGAAGAAGTTGAGCGCACGCGGAATGCGCAGGTTGGTTGTTCCTTCCATCTGGCCACGGAACTTCGTCCACTCGCGACGTGGGTACCAGCGGATGTCGTTGTTCACGTGCTGCACGTACACCACGAAACCGATCATCCAGGTGAAAAGAGCCCACGGAATCACGGCAACCTTCGTCACCATCCATACGACACCGAGAACATCGCCGTGTGAACGCCAACCGGCGTACCCAACGGCCACTGCTGCGGCGAGAAGAACGAGCGACATGGCACGGCGTTCACGGGCGATTGTTCCGCCCAACTTGCCCTCGGTTCCGAAGCGCATCATCTTGTTCCACCACACGTTGCGCCCGTAGTACAGACCGGCGCCGAGCCACGACCACTCGAAACGGTGACGCAAACGGGCCAGGCGCGGCATCGCAGCCCATTCATCGGCGGTCGCGGGGTGCCATACGAAGTCCATTCCCTGCTTGACGGTATGGCCGTGGTGAACACGGTTGTGGCCGAAGTCCCACGCGGATTCGACGTGGGCCGATGGCAACATCGCCAACTTCGCGATGAACGCATTCAGCTTCTTCGAATCGAACAAGGCGTTGTGCGAAGCATCGTGGCCGATGACGAAAATGCCACTGATCGAAATTCCCGCTGCCAACCACAACAGCGGGACCGCCCACCACGTGTTCACCGTGATCAACGCATAGACGAGTGCCGCATAAATCAGACCGTCGCGCACGACGTAGTACATGCCCCGCGCAGTCGAGCGCTTGTAGCACGCGTCGGGAATACCGCGGACGACATCGATCAGTGCGGGTTGGTCATTCGAGACTGTCGAAAGATCCGTCATTAGGCCAACCTACAGGTCGGAAGGTCGTTGGGTGCTTGTCAGAGGTTGTGCGGTTGTTGCACTAGTCACGTAGTTCGTGACGACCTTCGAGCGCACGCCCAAGTGTGAGTTCATCGGCGTATTCCAGGTCGCCACCCACCGGTAGACCCGTACCGATTCGTGTCACCTTCACGTTGAGCGCCGACAGTGCACGTGCCAGGTACATCGCGGTGACGTCACCCTCGACGGTGGGGTTGGTGCACACAATGACTTCACGAATCGCCTCGGGCTCGAGACGCGTCAGCAATTCGCGGATTTTCAGTTGCTCGGGTCCGATTCCGTCCATCGGGCTGATGGCACCGAGCAGCACGTGGTAGCGACCGCGGAAGACGCCGGTCTTTTCGATCGCGATGATGTCGCGTGCTTCTTCCACGATGCAAAGCGTCGACCCCTCGCGGCGCGCGTCGGTGCAGATCGGGCACAGGTCATCGTCGGCAATATTGAAACAACGCTCGCAAAAACGAACGCGCTTCTTGGCGATGACGATCGCTTCGGCAAGACGTGCCACATCGTTGTCGGTGGCCTTCAACAAATGCAGTGCGATGCGTTGCGCAGATTTCGGACCGACACCCGGAAGACGGCCGAGTTCGTCGATCAGCGCCTGAACAGGCGCGGTGTAGGCGCTCACTTGGTGTCGCCCTCGTCGATCACGCGCGAGCCGGGAAGAATGCGATTGACGCGATCGAGAACACTCTCAACGGGCACGATCGGCATGTCGGAAAGTTCGTTGGGATCGATGTCATCGTGGGGAATCTCGTCGGTGGGCTTGCTGCGCGACGGACGCGGTGCTGCCGCGCTTCGGTCTTTCGGTGCCTCGCCGACATCGACATTCAGTGCAACCTTGCGTCCACTGATTTTTTCGAACGCAGCGGCAACGGTGGCGGCGTGTTCGTTGCACTTGGCCTGGTGAACTGCATTCGGGGCACTGAGCACGACGGTGTCGGGCGTGGGTGACGTCACGCTGCAGGCGCTGTAGAGCGCACGAACAAGTGGCTTGAGCGAAGTGAGAACTTGTGGCCACAGTTCCGCAGGTGAACCACCCGACACGGCAGCCTGACTGACTTGCGGTGGTTCGGTCGGCGATGTTGCCGGCCGTGCTGCGGGTTCTGCTTTTGCAGCCGGTTCGGGCGTGGACACCGGGGCCTGGGGCTTGACCAGCGTGGGCTGCGGTGCGGCCCGCGGGACGTCGCTGGCGGGGCGTGCGGCTCCGCCCAACTTTGCGCGCCCCGTGGCGGGGTCGACGGGTGGGGGCGGTGCACTTGGTGCGGCCGTTGCACCGCTTGCCACCGCTTTTTCCAAACGTTCGATGCGCGAGATGAGCGCTGTGAGATCACCCGCATCACTGGGACTGCACAACTTCATCAGCGAAACCTCGAGCAACAAACGCGCGTCGGGCGCATGGCGCATCTCGATCAGTGTGTCGCCGATGGCTTCCATCGATCGAACGATGGTTCCGTTGCCCATGCGCCGCGCCCACTCCGACACGTGCTCGGCGCGCTCGGCGGGGAGTTGCACCAATTCCGGTGCCATCTGGGTGAGGAATGCCTCGCGCAAGTGGCGGATCAGTTCGTCGGCAAGCGTGCGTGGGTCGCGACCGTGCTGCATTGCGAATGCCACCGCGGCGAGTGAACGGGCCGGGTCGCCGTCGATGATCGCCTCGACGAATTCGTCGAGGTTGACCGCTGCTTCGGCGACTCCACCGGCAGCGACGATCAGTTCGAGTGCCGACAACGTGTCGCGTGCACTTCCACCGCCCTGCACCAGGACCTGTTCGATCGCCTCGTCGGTGACTTCGAGGCCGGCATCGCGCACGACGAAGCGCACGTGGTCTTCGAGATCGTGCATCGGCAACAGGTGGAACTGCAGGTGCTGTGTGCGGCTGCGAATGGTTTCGCTGACCTTTTGCGGGTCGGTGGTTGCCAGCACGAACACCACGTGGGGCGGCGGCTCTTCGAGGGTTTTCAACAGTGCGGCCTCGGCCGCGGCGGTGAGCATGTGCACTTCGTCGAGAATGAACACCCGGTGCCGGCCGGGGCTGACCAAACCGGCCCTGTCGATGAGGTCACGGACGTCCTGCACGCCGTTGTTGCTGGCGGCGTCGAGTTCGATGACGTCGTAGCTGGTTCCGGATTCAACGGAGAGACACGAAGCACACTCGCAGCACGGCTCGCCGTCGACAGGAGCCTCGCAGTTCAGAACCTTGGCGAGAATGCGGGCCGTCGAGGTTTTGCCGGTTCCGCGCGGGCCCGAGAAGAGATACGCCTGGCCCTCGCGCTGGTTGATGACCGAATTGCGCAGGGCACGAACGATGTGGTCCTGGCCACGGAGTTCGCTGAAACGGCGGGGCCGGTAACGACGGTAAAGCGATTGCACGGCCACGTTCCGAGCCTACCGATCGGGTGAGACCATGAATTGACTACCGTTCATTGCGCCATGTTCCCCCGCCGACGAATCCGCATCTCTTCGGCACTCGCCATCCTCGTGTTCGCGGGTCTCGGCACGTTCCTCGGTATGGGAACCGCACATGCCGCGGGCGACAACACCCTGTCGTCGTCGAATCCCGCACCGAGCGAGAACGTCACGGTTGCACCGACACAGTTGCAGTTGGTTTTCACCAACCCGTTCGCCAACCCGAACGACGTCAACCAAATGGGTCTGTCGCTCGTCTGCAACGGCAACATCGTCAGCCTCGGCGCGGCGCAGCTGGGCACCGATTTGAAAACCGTCAGTGCGCCGCTCACCCAGGTGCCCAATGCAGGAGCCTGCGTCGTCAGTTGGGCAACACCCGACGGCAGCAGCGGCGCGTTCAGTTTCACGTCGTCGATCGCGGCCCCGACCACCTCGACGTCGGTCCCCACCGGAACCACGCTGCCCGAAACGGTGAAGCCCGGCTCGCAGGATCCGGTCATCGACAAGTCGCCGCGCGTCGGCGGACCACTCGGGCTGTTCCGCCTGTTGTCGTACATCTTCACCGCAACACTCGTCGGTGGCGTGATTCTCATTCTCTTCGCCTGGCCCGAGGGCGTGGAATACGCGGTGTGCAGGCGGTTCCTGCGCATCGTCGTGGTTCTCAACATCGCGATGGTGATCCTCGTCGCGGTCTACACAACGGCCCAGTACACGGGCAAGGGTGTCACCGCATCGATCAGCCCCAACACGTGGCGCGACCTGTGGGACACGCTGCCCGGCAAAACCCTGTTGCTCAGGGTCCTCGTGTCTGGCGGTGCGGTGTGGGCGGTGTGGAACCCACAACACGTGCTCGACCCCGGCACGCAGTTGATCAGCGTCGGGATACTCGCGGCACTTGCCGTCACCTACGGCTTCGATCGCACGGGCGGACGCCTCCCCGGCCTTGGCTACGTCTCGGGCATCTTGCACATGGTCGGCGTGTCGGCGTGGTTCGGCGGCCTCGTTCTTCTTGCACGCGTCGTTTTGATCGGGCCGGGTGACGCCGACTTGGTGCAGGCCGTGCGCGGCTTTGGCCGCATTGCAACACGTGCAATGCCACTCACCATCGTCACCGGCGTGTTTGCGACCTACCGCTTCGATGGCTTCAGCCTCTTCACCAGCCAACACGGTCGCCTGGTGCTCCTGAAGATTCTCGTTGTCGGCTTCATGACCTATGCAACGTGGGTGACGCGCCAGTTTGTTCTCACCCGCATGCACCGTGCACCCGAACTCACCGATCGCTTGGCCGTCCACCTGCGTCGCGCGGTCGGCACCGAGGCAACGGCCGGCGTCGTGGTTCTCGGGCTGACCTCGTGGATGATGGCAACGACACCGATCCACTACTACGAAGCCGCGCGCGACAACGGTCCGCGTTATGCGTTCAGCGAGGAGCTGTCGAACGAACGCTTCCGACTGCGCTTTTCCGTCAGCCCTGCAGTCGTCGGCCAGAACCAGATCCTGATCGAGCTGTTCGAACCCCGACGCATCCAGGAATTCACCGTGCGCATGACGCCGAAGGCCCCGGGTTACGACGGATACCTCATCAACGTGCCCCTCACCCGTCGCGGTGCGGCGCTCCTCGGCGACACCGGCAACTTCTCCCTTGCCGCACCGGGCGAGTGGACCGTCGAAATCTCGGGCACCACGACGACCGGCGACCTCGACCCGCTATCAACCGCCTTCACCGTCGCCGACCCCGCAGCCACCACAACAACCTCGTCGCTGCCGCCCGGCGTGACCAGCCCCTCGACCCTGCCCACTGCGTCAACCGTGGCACCGATCAGCCCCGTCACATCGACCAGTTCCCCGGCGACAACGCCGCCGACTGCGGATTCGGCGACCACGGTGGTCGCCGCACAGACGACTTCGCCGCCTTCCAGCACTGGCTAGTAGCGTCTCGCGGGTGAGCGACAACCCCATGCACGCGAAAATCGAGGACCTCCGCCAGCGCAAGCACGAGGCCTACAACGCCGGCTCGCCGCGCTCGGTCGAGCGCCAGCACGAGAAGGGCAAGCTGCTCGCCCGCGAGCGCATCGACTACCTCCTCGACCCGGGTTCGTTCCAGGAACTCGACCTCCTCGCCCGCCACCGCGCACACGCGGCCGGCCTCGAAGAGCGCCCCTACACCGACGGCGTCATCACCGGTTGGGGCACCGTCGATGGTCGCAAGATCTTCGTCTTTGCCCAGGACTTCACCGTCTTCGGCGGCGCACTCGGCGAAGTCTTCGCCGAAAAAATCCACAAGCTGATGGACCTCGCCCTGAAAGTCGGCGCACCCGTCGTCGGTCTGAACGACGGCGCCGGCGCCCGTATTCAGGAAGGCGTGGTGTCGCTGGCCAGCTACGGCGGCATCTTCTACCGCAACGTTCTTTCGTCGGGCGTCGTCCCGCAGATCTCGGTCATCCTCGGCCCGTGTGCCGGTGGTGCGGTGCACTCGCCGGCCATGACCGACTACATCTGCATGGTGCGCGAGAGCAGCCACATGATCAT
>CAZKVD010000033.1:0-16958 GCA_964556145.1 uncultured Bifidobacterium sp.
AGGTCGCGCGTGCCTACTCCACCCGCAACGGGATCACCTACACCGCGTGGCGCGAAGTCGGTGTCGGGCCGCAAGTGTTGAAGCGCGCGGGCATCTCACCCGACGACTAAGCGTCCAACGCGTCCAACGCGTGCGCGGCGTTCGCCACGACGCGTGATTCATCAAAGATCGCGACAATTGCGTCTTTGCTGAGGTCGACATCGAGACTCGCCACCAGCACGTCACGGAAATGAGTACCGGTTTCGAGGGCCCGTCGCGAAAGTTCCTGCACGATGCGATACGCATCGTCGCGCGATCTCCCGTTTTCGACCAGCGCAAGCAGTGCCGACTGCGAGTACACGACGCCATTCAACATGTCGAGATTGCGGCGCATTTGTCCGGCATCAACCTCGAGGTTGGAGAGAAGCGAGCGGAGACGCCGCGTGACGTAATGGGCAAGCAGAGCGGAGTCGGGCAAAACGATGCGCTCGGTCGACGAATGCGAAATGTCGCGCTCGTGCCACAGGGCGACATCCTGCAGCCCTGCGGTCAGGTTGCCACGGAGCACGCGGGACAGTCCCGTGATTGTCTCGGCTGAAATGGGATTCCGCTTGTGCGGCATCGCACTGCTTCCTTTTTGTCCCTTGGCGAAACCTTCGCGAACCTCGTTCACCTCGGTGCGTTGAAGATGGCGAAGCTCAACTGCAATCGACTCGGCCGTGGTGCCCAATGATGCGCACGCCCACAGGAATTCAGCGTGTCGGTCCCTGGCGATCACCTGCGTCGCGGGCACCGGCTCGAGACCGAGCGATTCTCCGACTTGGCGTTCAACAGCAGGATCGATGTTCGAATACGTGCCAACCGCACCGGACAACTTGCACACCGACACCGCGTCTCGCGCGGCGAACCACCGCGCGAGATCGCGACGAAGTTGCAGTGTCCACAGGGCAACCTTGGCTCCGAAAGTCGTGGGCTCGGCATGGATTCCGTGTGTTCGACCGATCATCAGTGTCGAGCGGTGTGCGCGCGCGAGATCCGTTGCGACTTCGATCAACTTCTCCAACTCTTCGATGATGAGGTTGCTGGCGTCGCGCAATGCCCAGCACCACGCAGTGTCGACGACGTCGGTGCTCGTGAGACCGTGGTGTATGTATGCACCGGCCGGCATCCCGATGCGGTTTTGGAGCACATCAACAAAGGCCGCGACGTCGTGATTCGTCACGGCCTCGCGTTCCACAACTTCCTTCACGAAGGCGGAATCCACGACCGGGGCGTTGTTGCGGCATGCCGCTGCGGTTCCTTCCGGAACGACTCCGAGGCGTTCTTGGGCGTCGGTGGCGAGCAACTCGATGTCGACCCATCGCTGCATTCGCGCGGCGTCGGCGAAGAGGTTCGCCATCTCGGGCAACGCGTAGCGGTCGATCACCCGCGCACCACACAGTCGTCACGTTCAGGACCCGTTCCAACCATCGTCACGGGGACACCGACGTTCTGCTCGACCAAAGTGATGAGTGCGCGTGCGTTCGGGTGAAGATCGGCGTCGGCCTTTGCCCCGCGCAGCGTGGTCTTCCAGCCAGGGAGTGTCGTGTAGACGGGCTCGACCTCGGCCAACACGTCGATGAGGTCGGGATAACCTCTGAGAGTTCCCCCGGCGCGTCGGTAATCGGTGCACACCTTCACCTCGTCGAATGTGTCGAGAACATCGAGCTTGGTGAGCGCGATTTCGGTGAGCGAGTTCACGCGGACGGCGTGACGCAGCATGACGAGGTCGAGCCAGCCCGTACGGCGGCGACGTCCCGTCACGGTTCCGTACTCGTGGCCGATGTCGATGAGCGCGGCGCCGAGCACGTCGGGTTCGCCATTCGCATCAACGAGTTCGGTCGGGAAGGGTCCGGATCCGACGCGTGTCGTATACGCCTTGGCGATTCCGACCACACGGTTGATGTCACGCGGACCAAGACCCGTACCCGCGCACGCACCACCGGCGATCGGATTCGACGACGTCACGAACGGATACGTCCCGTGATCGATGTCAAGAAACGTCGCCTGTGCCCCCTCGAGCAACAACGACGAACCGTCGGCCAGGGCATCGTGGAGTTCGTTCACAGTGTCGGCGACATAAGGGGCGATGCGACGAGCGAGATCGGTGAACTGTGCTGCAATCGCGTCGGCATCGACCGCCGTCCCACCGAGGGCGACAAGCACCGCGCTCTCTTCTCTTGCGCGTCGGCGAATCATGTCGGCGAAACGCCCGGGGTTCAGAACCTCGCCCGCGCGGATACCAACGCGACGCGCCTTGTCGGCGTACGCGGGACCAATGCCCTTCAGCGTCGTTCCGATCTTGTCGTCACCGCGCTTGCCCTCGGCCAGCGCGTCGTGCGCCTGGTGCCAAGGGAAGATCAGGTGGGCTCGACTCGACACCCGTAGCTTCGCGCAGGACACGCCGCGTGATTCGAGCGTGTCGATTTCCCTGAAGAGCGTGGGCAGATCGACGACGACACCGTTTCCGATGACGGGTGTGACGTGGTCGTAGAGGACACCACTCGGGACAAGTTGAAGCGCGTACTTTTCGTTGCCGACGACGACAGTGTGCCCCGCGTTGTGGCCACCTTGGTACCGCACAACATGGGTGTGGGTCCTCGACAGAAGGTCGATGACCTTTGCCTTGCCCTCGTCACCCCACTGTGTACCGACGACGACCGTGACGGGCATGAGTGACCGAGCCTCTCTTCGAACCTGCGCGCAGATCCTATCCGCGTGTCGGGCTCAGGCGATATCGAATTCGACGAAGAGATTCTTCAGGCCGCGCAATTGGAACGTCTCTTCGTATTCGAACGTGTTCTCATCGGTCAAGCGGAAGTCCAGCCAGCGATCAGCGAGGTGCTCGAGAGCCACGACACTTTCGAGGCGGGACAAGGGTGCCCCGATGCAAAAGTGGACTCCTGCGCCGAACGAGAGGTGATCGCGGACGTTCGGGCGGTCCGGCACGAACCGATCGGGCTCGGGGAACACCTCGGGGTCACGATTCGCCGCACTGTACGAAACGAAGATCTTGCTGCCCTTCGGGATGGGCACCCCCCCGATCTCAGTGTCGTCGGTCGCAACCCGCTGCAACGCTTGGGAAGGCGTCACGAGACGCAACGACTCTTCGACGATGAGTGCCGCACGGGAACGATCCGACTTCAGCTTCCGCCACTCGTCTTTGTTCTCAGCGAGCAGATGAATCATGGAGCTGAAGAGTTTTGTCGTGGTTTCGTTTCCCGCTCCGATGAGCGACTGAAGGACGCCCATCGACTCTTCCATCGTGAGTTTTCGGGTCCCCGAACCATCGGCAAGGGGAAGGTCGGCGTCGACGAGCATGCTGATGATGTCGCTGCGTGGACACTCGATTCGTTTGAGAATTTCGCTGTTCATGTAGCGCTGCAACTCGACAACCCCGTGCGCCGCTTCGATCGCCCGATCATCGGACAGCAGGCAGCCGATGCCCGCGGTGGTGTCACCCGACCACCGCCGAACGTCGGCCTGTGAATCTTCGGGAAGGTCGAGCGTCCGAATGATGACGCGTACAGGAATCGTGTCGGAAAACACCTCGCGCATGTTCACTCGCCCAAGCGAGATGAAGCGATCGATCTCCTCTTTCACGATTGATTCGATCGCCTCGCGCATGTTCGCAATGACACGCGCGTTGAAAGCTCTCGAGACCGTGTTTCGGTAGCGGGTGTGATCGGGTGGATCGGCTGTCAACAGGGTCGGTGGTCGCACCCAGCCCGCGCTCTTGATCTCGTCGATCTTTGCCTTCAGGTGCGGCGGCGGCGGCTGGTTGGCAACCGCCCCGTACGCCGATGAAAAGAGCGTCGGGTTCTTCACCACCTTGTTCGCCCACTCGTACGACGTGACGAAGTAGAAGTCGCGTGTCGGGCAGTACCACGCAGGCGAGGTCTGCCTCATCACTTCGTAGTACGGATGCGGATCTTGGTAGAACCCGTACGAAAACGGGTCGAAGTCGCGCAAAAGTTCCGGCGTCTGCATCGTGTCTCCCATCAGGGCATCAACTTTCCGCCGTTCAGCATGAACGTCATTCCTGTGATGAAGTCGGAGCCGTGTCCGGCAAGGAACACGGCGAGGGGGCCCCCATCAAGTTCGGGGTCACCGAGTCGACGCATCGGAAGCGCCTCTCTCAGTGCCTTCACGAACTCGGGCCGGTCTGCCTCCCACGCGTCAAATGCGTCGGTGCGCAACGTCGGGCTGATGATGTTGACGTTGATTCCCCACTGACCCCACTCGTTGGCGGCGGTGCGCGACAGCGAACGAATCGCCTCTTTCGTCATGTTGTAGGCGGTGTTTCCGGTGGTGCCGAGAATTCCAGACGTCGAGGAAAAGTTGATGATCTTTCCCCACCCTTTGGCCTTCATCACGGGGAAAACGGCTTGCATCCCCCAGAAGGACGCCATCGCGCCCGTGCGGAAGATGTATTCGATTTCATCATCGGGGGTTTCTTCAACGCCGTAGTACTTCGTCGAGGACCGGGGCGAGGTTTGGGTTCCGAAGCCCTGCGCGTTGTTCACGAGAACATCGACGGTTCCCATGTCCGAAATCGCACGGTTGATGACCTCGAAGACCTGGTCTCGCTGGCCGACATCGCAGGCATATGCGCGCGCGACGCCACCCTCGGCCCGAATCTCCTCGGCAACCTGGTCGACGTTTGCCTGGGTACGCGAAAGAAGGGAAACGGTCGCACCCTCTCGTGCGTACACCCTTGCGATTGCCCGCCCGATGCCCCGCCCGGCACCGGTGACAATCGTGCTCATTCCATCAAGTTGGCCCATCTCCTCACCGCGCGATGTAGCGGAGGAGTTGTCGGTCTTCGACTGTGGCGGAGTGGCGGCGAAGACCCTCTTCGGCCAGTTCCTTGCCGCGCGCATTCGCCGGATCGAAGGCACCAGCGATGATGATCGGGTAGGAGAGAAGGAAGAGAACGCCGACGTTGTAGTCGTCGATGCACTGTTCGAGTGAGTAGCCCTTGACGCCGTGCTTCTCGACCGCCGCGACGTAGTACGCGAGAAGTTTCTCTTCCTGTTCGCGCCGCACCTTGGTGTCGATTCCCGTCGCGAGCATCCAGGCGATGTCCTGAAGAGGATTCGAGATCATGATTGCCTGCCAATCGACGAGCACCACGGGCTTCAATCCGGGCTTTCCGTCGCCGAACATCGCATTGTCCATGCGGGCATCACCGTGAATCACCGTCATCGTGCGTTCGGCCATCAATTGGTGGATTCGACGCAAAGACTTCACGTAGTGCTCGATGTTGTCGCGCAACTCCTGCGTCATGCAATAGCCAAAGTTGGCGAGCGCCGGCTGCCATGTGCCTTCGACGCTCGGCACGAACGGCTCGACGTACGAAGTGTTGATCTGCATCATGTTCTTGAATTTGCCCTCGTACTTTCCCCAGTACTTGGCATGAAGAGGAGCCAGGGCATCGATCACCATCTTCGCTTCGTCGACCGAGATTCCCTTCACCTGGTCGCCCGCGCGGTATTGGTTCAGGTCCTCGAGAACGACGATGTTGCTTCCGTTGTCGTAATCCATCCCGGCGAAGTAACACTCGGGTTTGGGTGTCGACACCTCAGGCGCGACCTCGTTGAAGAATGTGACCTCGCGTTCGTACATGTTCAGGTTCGCTGCAATCGCGCGATTCTCGGGAACGGGGTGAGCGAACTTGATCACGACACTCGCCGGCCCTGCGCCCTCGGAACGGGCGTACTTCAACGACACGCGCAACACCATGCCGAGTAGCCCGACACCGTCGCCGATGAAGCCGACTTCGAAGCCTGACACTTCGTTGTTCGACGCCAGTTTTCCCGATGCGCGCAGTGTCGTGGTGAACCACTCACTCGACAACTGCTCGGGCTGAATTGGAAATGCAGCCACTGTTCCCCCCTCGATGAGTACCTGTATCCACATGATCTTCGCCCGTCGAGGGCTCTCGCGTCAACATGCGATCTGCCGAAGTTGATGTCGTAGAGTCGAGTTGTGCGAATCGGCCTTGGACTGCCGCAACTCGGCTTCCACGTCACGGGACGCTCCGTCGCGTCTTTCGTGAAATCGTCCGACTCAATCGGCTTCTCGAGCCTGTGGGTACAGGAACACCTCTTCTACCCCTTGCGCAACACGTCCCAGTACTCGGGGAAGTACGGCACCGAGGTGCACGGCGCGTACCGCAGCTTCTACTCACCGTTCGAACTGCTTTCATTTGCCGCCGCACTGTCTCCGCGCATGGTGCTCGGCACGAGCGTCGTCGTGGCCGGGTATCACCGTCCCGTCGAACTCGCCCAGCGGGTCGCGACACTCGACCAGCTGAGCGAAGGACGGGTGATTCTCGGCATTGGTGCCGGGTGGTCGACGGACGAACATGCACAGATGGGCGTCGACTTTGCGACGCGTGGCAATCGCATCGATGAGTTCGTGCCGGCACTTGTTCGGTGCTGGGATCCGGATCCCGTCGAGTTTCACGGCTCGCACTTCACGATTCCCCCGGCTGAGATTCAGCCCAAGCCGTTCAACAATCGTCGACCGCTCTTGATGTCGGGTATGCGCAGCGCCGCCGGGCTGCGGCGCACGGCACTCCACTTCGACATGTGGAATCCAACCGTTGGTACCGGTGTTCCCATTGCGGACAACCTCGCATGGCTCCGTGAAAATCAACCCTCCGGGGCCACGCCGATGCGCTTGATCACACGCGTCTATGCCGCGCGACCCGCAGGAGGCGATGACGGACTCGCCGACGGACTCGCCCGCATCCGCGCGGGTCTCGATGAGTCGGTGGCTCTCGGTGCCGAAGAGGCGATCGTCGAATGCGGCTTCTGGTCTGCAATCGCAAGCGAACGGGATTGGGAGTCGATGCCCGAGCAGCTTGCAGAAATTGTCGGCGACTACGCCTGACCAGCAGGCGAATGCGGCTGATTTCGCGCGACTCGCAGGTATTCGTTCGTCGCGACTGTGAGTCCGCCGTCGACCCAAATGACTTGGCCCGTGATGTAGGCCGAACCGGGTGAACAGAGAAAGGCGATCGCATCGGCGATGTCGCGTGGCGCACCCCATCGGCCGAGCGGAAGAGCACGACCCCCGACCTTCGAATCGTCGGGGTCGACCCGACCGCTGCTGCCTTCCGTCACGATGCGACCGGGGCCAACGGCGTTCACCCTGATGCCGAGCGGTCCGAGTTCGATCGCGGCCTGCTCGGTCAGAGCAATCACCGCAGCCTTCGAAGACGGGTAGACACCCGTGGCGGTTGCAATCGCGCGCGCGGCTGTCGAAGCGAGATGCACGATTGATCCGCCGCCGCCCGCGGCCATGAGCGGCGCAACCGCTTTGATCCAGATCAGGGGAGCAACGACGTTCACCCGGAGAACATCGATCGCTTCGTTCACCGGGGTCTCGAGAAGTGGTGTGAAGCGCCAAGTCCCCGCATTGCTGACGAGCACATCGCAGCGATCGAGCCCACCAACGAACTTGGCGACGGCGACTTCATCGCACACGTCGAGTTGAGTGGCGCGGCCACCCACGAGATTCGCCGTCTCCGCCGCAGCGCCACCGTCGAGATCCACGCATTCAACCGTGTAGCCGGCGGAGGCGAGCACGATCGACGTCTCACGACCGATGCCCCGTCCTGCGCCCGTGACGATCGCAACTTTCTTCCCTGCGATGTTGCCGGTCATGGTGTCTCCGTCCCTCTTCGATGTCACTTCGGTTCTTTCGGAAGACCGAGAACCCGCTCCGCGATGATGTTGCGTTGAATCTCTTGCGACCCGCCGGCGATGCGATAGCCAGGCGCACCGAGAACCTGTTCCGTCCACGCATACGTTCCCCACTCGCCGACATCGGCCACGAGTCTCGGCCCAAGAAGCAGCGCGGCGAGTTCGCTCGTCCGCGTGAGGTTCTGTGTGCAGTAGAGACGACCGATCGAACCCTCGGGACCCGGCTCTTCACCGGCCTCGAGACTCGCAGCGACGCGGTGTTCGTTCAGCTCGTGGATGCGAATGTGAGACCACCACGACACCGCGGCGTGACGAAGCAACGGCGATGATCCGGCGCCGACACGTCTGGCGAGCCCAAGCATCTTCGGAACTGCGTCGGCACCCAGATCATTGGATGCAATGCGCTCGGCAGACAGTGTCGTCAGTGCGACGCCCCAGCCGGAACCCTCCGGGCCCAGTCTGTATTCGTCACCGAGACGCACGTCGTCGAGAAACACCTCACTGAAACTCGACCCACCCGACATCTGACGGATCGGGCGCACCGTCACACCCGGGGCATCGAGCGGGACCATGAACGTGGTGAGACCCGCGTGCTTTGCGACGGTCGAGTCGGTCCTGCACACCGCAAGACCCCACTTCGAAAATCTTGCGCCCGACGTCCAGACTTTCTGGCCGGTCAGCACCCATTCATCACCGTCGCGCGTTGCCTTGGTTGCCACGCCTGCCAGATCGGAACCGGCACCGGGTTCCGAGAACAACTGGCAGCACATCTCATCGGTGCGCAAAAAGGCCCGATTCCACCGAGCCTTTTGGGCATCGGTCCCCCATTTCAAAATCGTAGGCGGGATCAACTTTCTCGTGACCTCGAAGATCTCCGACCGTCGTGGAACGTCGAAGTTTCTCTCCTCTTCGTCGAATGCGCGCGAATAGATCGCGGGATACCCGAGGCCACCGTCTTCGACGGGCCACGAGATCGTCCCCCAGCCGGCATCGAACCGAGCCCGTTCCCAAGCCTTACCAGCCTCGATCATTTCAACTTCGACGTCGTGATCGAGATTGTCGAACAGCGCTACCGAGTCGCTTCCCTCGCCCCACGCGCTGTCGTGTACTTTTCGCGGCTTCGCAACACTCTGCAGCCAACGTCGTGCTTCTGCGCGAAAGGCGTCGAGTGTTGGCGGAGTCTTCGGTTGCAACGCTGCCTCCCCTTTCATGCACGAGGCTCGACCTCACGCTCAGGCATTAGGGTAAGGGCGTGATTGAACCGCGCACAAACTCGCCACTCGAATTCGTGAAGATCGACGAGCCGATCGAGCGGGTTGCCCGCATCACGCTCGACCGACCCGGGGCGAATGCCGCAAACACCCAAGTTCTCAAAGAGCTCCACCTTGCATTCGACGCGGTGCACGATGCAACCGATATCGATGCAGTCCTTCTCACCGGCGCAGGCAAGGTCTTTTGCTCCGGCAACGACATTCACGAGTTCGCACAGATGGACTCCGAATACGCGGCCGAATTGATGTACCGCGTACGACGGGCGTTCTGGGCCCTTCACGATTGCCCGGTTCCCGTCGTGGCTCGTGTGAACGGTGTCGCCTTCGGCACCGGCCTTGCGCTCGCATCGCTCTCCGACGTGGTCATCGCCTCCGATCGAGCGGTCTTCGGGCTCACAGAACTCGACGTCGGCGTCCTTGGTGGTCTGAAGTTCGCCCGTCGGCTCGTGCCGGAACATGCAGTTCGACGGATGTTCTTCACGGCCGAGACCTATTCGGCCGAGCAGTTCAAGCAGTTCGGCGCCGCCATCACGGTGGTCCCACACGACTCTCTCGACGACGAGTGCGAGAAGATTCTGCGAACCATCGTCGGCAAAGGCAGCATCGCGCTGCGGATGGCGAAGCAGTGCATGAACGCCGTCGAACATCTCGACTTCCGCACGGGCTACGAATACGAGCAGACCTTCACGATCCGCATGTCGGATCGCCCAGAGTCAAAAACGGCCGTCAAGAAGGTGATCGACGACATCGAGGCGCGCAAGCAGGCGAGGGCAAAGAAATGAAGGTTCGCGCAACCTCGGGCGAAGAGTTCGAAATGGTTCCGAACGCGGCTCTCGCCGGCCGCGATCTCTCCGGGGTTTCTGCACCCGGTGCCTATCTCTTCGATGCAAACCTCGAGGGCGCGATTCTCGCTCGCGCCGACCTCACCGGTGCGAGCTTGACTGACGCTTGCCTGCGTCGGACGAATCTCAACGGAGCCGCCTTGGCGGGTGCCGACCTGTCCGGAGCCGATCTTCGCTCGGCCGATCTTTCCGGGGCCGACCTGCGTGGCGCGTTGCTTCGCGGAGCGAACCTCGAAGGGGCGATTCTCGCGGGAGTCACCTACGACCCCAAGCGAACGCTGTGGCCCGACGGTTTTGCTCCACCGCCGAACACCCCGCGCTGAACTCAGCAGTCACATGACAACGATGCCGCGACCCACGATCTTGCCGGCCTCTAGGTCGTCGTACGCAACGTTCACATTGTCGAGCGTGTAGCGGTTGGTGACGACGCGAGAAGGGTTGTAGACGCCCTTCGTCGTGAACTCGAGAAGCGTGGCCATGTCGACACCGGCGCGCGCACCGTAACTGCCAAGGATCTGGATCTTGCGGCGCACGGTGTGGAGGATGGGAATGCGCGCAACCTGATCTCGCGCAGCAAGACCGACCATCACGAGACGCCCCATGTCATCGAGCATCATCACTCCCTTTTCGATGGTCTCGGGTCGACCCAGCGCCTCAAAAACGACGTCGACGCCACGGCCACCGGTGATGTCCCTCACCGCGTCGGCCGGATCAACGTCGCGCGAATTGACGACATCGGTTGCACCGAGTTCTCGGGCCGCTGCCAGTTTCTCGGCGCTGACATCAACCGCAACGATGCGGGACGCCCCGAATGCGACGGCCATCTGGATGACGCTTGACCCGACACCACCACATCCGATGACCGCCACCGTTTCACCGGGGCGTAGTTGACCGGTTGTTCGCACAGCCCCGATGGCCGTGAAACCGCTGCACCCGAGAATCGCCGCGTCAAGCAGATCGACACCCTCGGGGAGTGGGTGGATACCGCGAACCGGCGCAACACAGCGCTCCGCGAGCCCACCCATGGAGTACTGCGCAATGGATTCACCCGTCGCTCGTCCGAGACGTGAGGTGCCGTCATAGAGATGGCCCGACAGTCGGTTGAACTGAAAGAACGTTTCGCACAACTCTTCGTTCCCGTTCGCGCAGTGGCGACACGCACCGCACGGCATGATGAACGTGCCGACGACCGCCTGGCCGACGCGAAACCCGCTCGTGTCCGGGCCGATGGCTTCGACGACACCGGAGATTTCATGCCCGAGGACGCATGGCGTCGGAAAGGCCACGCTGCCGTGAACGACGTGCAGATCGGAGTGGCATACACCGCAGGCCGCCACCTTGACGAGAACTTCTCCTGCCTTCGGTTCCGGATCAACGAGGTTCTCCACCGCGAACTTTGCGCCGATCGTTTGGAGCACTGCTGCCCTCATCGTTGTGTTCCCTTCAGTTGTTTGCGGTCGATTTTTCCCATCGGGTTGCGGGGCAGTTCTGCGACGAACCGCACATCACGCGGCACTTTTGGTCCGGCAAGACTCTTCTTCGCCTCGTCGATCACGAACGCCGCATTCAAGCCTTCGACGGCAGCGACGATGAAAGCAACCGCCCGCTCACCCATTTCCTCGTCGGCTGCGCCGACAACGGCGGCATCGGCCACCCCCGGAACCTGCAGTAGAACACGTTCGATTTCTGCGGGGTAGAGATTCACACCACCCGAAACGATGAGATCGGCGCTGCGGCCGGTGATGTACACGTATCCGTCATCGTCGACATGGCCGATGTCGCCGAGAGTGAAGACTCCGGGGCGCAGGTGCGCGGCCGCCGTCTTTTCGGGATCGTTCTGGTACACCACGCCACGACCCGTTGCGTCGTCGAAAAAGAGCCGCCCCGTTGAACCACGCGGCAGATCGTTGCCGTCGTCATCCACGACCAACGCGGCGAAACGAGGCGAGCACCGACCGACCGAACCGGGATGATCGAGCCATTCGAGGGAGTCGATGGTGCAGATCGTCCCCGATTCCGTCCCGCCGTAACGTTCTTCGAGCACGGGTCCGAACCAATCGATCATCCCGCGCTTCACTTCGGGAGGGCACCATGATCCGGTGTGGTCGACGAACCGCAGCGACGACACGTCAAATCGCGTCCGATCAGCTTGGTCGAGTTGCAGAAGCCGAAGAAAGTGGGTCGGCACGAAGGTCGCCCCGGTGACGCGGTGTTCTTCGATTGCGCGAAGCGCTTCGACGGGATCGAAGTGGCGCATGACGACGAGTGGTCGACCCGCCGTGAGTCGACGTAGCGAGCCCAACGGGCCCGCGTGGTACAACGGCCCGACGGTGAGGAACGGACCCGCGTCACCCGGCTCGGGGTATGCAGCGATGTACTCGTCGACGGATCCGGTGAGATTCTGTGGTGTCAACACACCCTTTGGGAACCCGGTGGTTCCCGACGTGTACAACAGGTTTGCGGCCGCGCGGCGTGTGAGATCTATCGGACCCGCCGCGAACCGGTTCAACCAAGGACGCAACGGCGTGACGCCTCGTGGCAACCCCTCGACATCGGGGGTATCGCCGAGAAAGACGTTGGTGATTCCCACCTTTATCGCCGCAGCCACCACCGATTCGACGGTCGTCGGGTCGCAAAAAACCGCTCCGACCCGGGCATCGGTGAAGACGTACTCGAGCTCGACGGGCGTCAAGTGGTAGCTGAGAGCGGTGAGTTCGACACCCGAATACCGCGCCATCAAAAAGACGAGTGCCGCGTCGACGCTGTTCCGCATGACAACTGCGACGCGTGACGACGAGGAAAGCTGCAGACTGTCGACGGCCCTCACGGACCGCTCGCACAGGTCGGCGAGCTCAGCCCACCCAAGCGACGTCTTCAAGTCGCTGAGCGCCGCTTGAGTCGGTCGAACTTCGGCGGCGCTACGCAGGATTCGTGTCACGCCTGCGACCTGCGTCGATTCGGGCAACGAGCCACTTGTGGAAGTGGCGAATACGGCTCTCCTGGTAGAGGGTCACCTGCAGGTCGGCAGGTGGCGAGGACTGCAGTCCGCGCTGAACTGCTGAGATGTTCGTGGAGTCCTGGTCGAGGATGCGACCCGTGATCCCCAGAACGCCCGGGGTCGTCCACGACTCGTCGGGACCGAGCAGAATCCTCTCGGCGGGCTTTGGTCGCTCGCCCGAGAACGGCGAAATCAGCATGACCTCCATGACCGATCGGTCGTGATCGTCGCCATACGGCATGAATCGATAAACGGCTCGTTGATAGGCCGCCCACGGGTGAAAGTTGGGCAGAAGCGTGTACTCCATCGCATCGATGAGCTCGGCATCGCTCACGGAGTCGGCTTCGTCGCCGATGGCGGGGCGCAACTGGTCGCGCCCGACAATCGCAGCGAAGGAACGAAGCGTCTCGCCCTCCGGAAGAACAATGATGGATTCCTCACCCTCGCGAATATCGAGCATGTTGTCGAGCATCTCCTGCTCGGTCGGTGTCCATTTCAGCAAGGGGCTTGGCACGCCACTCGGGTGGAGGGCCCGGCTGAAATTGCCGTAACAGTCGTACTGCGTGTTCACATCCCCGAGTCGCACCATTTGTTGCGGGTGTGTCGCCGCCACATGGAAAGACTCCATGAATGCCTCTTCCACAATTTTCCAATTGGCATTGAAAATCTTCGCGACGTGCGCCTCGACAAAGCGCGTTTCAAAATGCCATGGCGCGGTGTGCTCGATCATTTCGCCCATGTAGTCCTCGAGGGACTCGCCGTTCGGCGACGGATTGATGAAGACAAAGCCGCCCCAGCGGCCCACACCAACCGACAAGAGACCGAGTTCGTCTTTGTCGATGTGGGGAAAGTCCCACTCGGTCGGCACGTAGGCGAGCGTTCCGTCGAGGTTCCAGGTGAAACTGTGGAACGGACAGCGCAGAACGGGAGTCCATGTGGACTGTGAAACAAGCTGGCGACCGCGGTGCCGGCAGAAGTTCCAATACGCGCGTATCTCATCGGGCGCACTCCGCACGATGAGAAACGACATGTCGCAAATCTCGTAGACGAAGGTGTCACCGACCTCGGGAATGTGCTCTTCGCGGCAGGCCATCTGCCACGTGGTGCGCCACATGTATCGCTTTTCAAGTTCGTGAAACTCGCGCGAGGTGTAACGCGACACCGGAATCGGATCGGTACCGTCGAAGAAGGGGTTCTCTTCGTAGAAGTGATCGGCCGGTTTCACGCGATCAGAATCGAGGATCTGACGGTAATTCAGACCGGGGGATCGATTGAGGCTGACGGGGGTTTCTTCGACGCTCATTCGCCCACCTGCCCGTTTGCTTCTTGTTTCACGACGACATTGCGGAATCGGCGGTGGTCTTTCAGCGTGCTCGGCTCTCGTGGGCCTGTACCGATCCAACCGCACATGTTCGGGCACACGAGAAATCGATCGCCCGAAACCCACTGTCCGAAACTGTCGAAGACCCCCGTCCGGTCGCCGTCGACCACCCGCACGCCCTCGTCACACAGTTCATAGAGCGCAAGCGTCAACGGATGTCGCATACCTCGCATGAAACCCTCCACTTCGGATTACATCTTGCCACCCCCGCGCAAAAAAGGGCGAGGCGCGACCGCGGCCCCCACGGATAGTGTTTGCTCATGGCCAGTTCCGAACGACGCTCGGTACTGCGCGTGTGCGAATGGCATGCTCTCGACGAAGCAGAACGCCGGCGGTTCTGCGCACGCGGCCTCGCTGAAATCTTCGATCCCGACCTGCGAACCTCGATCGCCAACCTCATCGACGACGTTCGGCAACATGGCGATGACGCCGTGTGTCGAGCCCTCGCGAATTTCGACGGGGTTTCGCTGCGCCCCGATCAGCTTGCAATCTCGGCAGATGCGATTGCTTCGGCAAGGGTGTCCCCCGAACTCGAGGCTGCTCTTGCCCACGCCATCACCAACCTGCGCACCTTCAACGATGTCGTCATGGAGCAGGCCACCGACTGGACGGCCCAGATCGAACCTGGCCTCTTCGCCGGGGAACACGTCTCTCCAATCTCGTCAGCCGGGCTCTTCGTCCCGAGTGGCAAGGCCTCGTACCCGTCGGTTGCCTACCAACTCGGCGTCCCGGCCGTCGTGGCGGGTGTTCCCGACGTCGCCCTGCTCGTTCCGCCCCAACCGGGCGCCGGTGGTGAAGTCGACCCCGCCGTGCTCGTCGTGTGCCGAATGCTCGGCATCACGCGGGTGTACCGCGCAAACGGTCCCGCAGGAATCGCAGCGCTCGGCTTTGGCACCGAGTCCATTTCGCCGGTGCGCAAGATCGTCGGCCCCGGCAGCCCGGCGGTCACCTGCGCACAGGTCGAGATGCAACGGCACGGTGTTGCAACCATGATGCTGCTCGGACCAACCGAAAGCCTCGTCATCGCAGACGACACGGCCGACCCGGTGCGACTGGCCGCGGATCTCTTGATCGAAGCCGAGCACGGAACCGACTCGTCGGTCGTGCTTGTCACCACATCCGCCGGGTTGGTCGGTCGCGTCGATGCGGAACTTGAACGACAGTTGGCCGCGTTGCCCGACATTCGCGCGACTGCGGCACGTGCATCACTCGGACCGAACGGTGGTGCCGTCATCGTTCGCTCACTCGAGGAAGCAGCCGCGGTGGCCAACCGATATGCGCCCGAACACCTGCAGGTAGCCGTCGCCGACGGCGATACCGACCGACTCGTCGACATGCTCGTCAACGCGGGCGAAATCCTCATCGGTCAGGACACCCCGTTCAGCGCCGGGAATTTCCTCATCGGATGTCCGGCGTCGTTGCCGACAAGTGGCTTTGCGCACGTGTCGTCGGGCATCACCGCTGCCGCGTTCTTGAAGCGCACCGCGTGGGCCAGGGCAAACGAGGCGGCACTGCGCAACATGGCGACGTCCATCGTCACGCTTGCCCGTCACGAAGGCTTTCCCGCCCATGCAAACGCCATCACCAACCGCTTCGAAGAGAAGGGCTCGAAATGACGCTCAAGGACACCATCAAGGCCGACCTCACCGCTTCGATGAAGGCGCGCGACGAGATGACCACGTCCACTCTGCGCATGGTCCTCTCCGCCATCACCAATGCCGAAGTCGCGGGTGACCAGGCGGTCACGCTCGACGACAACCAGACGATCGCCGTGCTGCAGAGCGAGGCGAAGAAGCGCGCCGAAGCGGCTCAGATCTACGCCGATGCAGGACGATCCGATGCTGCAGCCAAGGAACGCGCGGAGCTCGCGGTCATCGAGCGATATCTTCCCGCTGCCATGAGCGATGACGAATTGAACGCCATCATTGCCGAGGAAGTTGCGAGGGCAAAAGCGGCCGGCGCCGAAGGCGGAAAGGCGATGGGTGCGGTGGTGAAGGCCGTACGCGAACGTGCCGGCAGTGGTGCCGACGGTTCACGAATCGCGGCAGCCGTCAAGGCTGCCCTCGGCTGAAACTCGCGAGGCGATTCAGACCGAAACGATCAACTCGCCCTCGTGCGCCGCGACATGAACCGTTGAGTCTTCTCCCGCCTTGCCCTCGAGAATCAACACTGCGGCGCGATCGGCAATCTCCCGTTGAATCACGCGCTTCAGCGGTCGCGCCCCGAAGTCGGGGTCGTATCCCTTGTCGGCCAACAACTGCTTTGCCTCGGCCGACACCTCGAGTGTGATGCGGCGATCAGCCATCCGGTTGATCAGGTGTGCCAGTTGGATGTCGACGATTGCACCCAGATCGTCGCGGCTGAGTTCGCGGAATCGCACGATCTCGTCGATGCGGTTCACGAACTCGGGCCGGAAGTACTCGACCGGGTCGACCGGCAGATTGCTCGTCATGATGAGAACGACATTTGAGAAGTCGACCGTGCGTCCCTGTCCGTCGGTGAGGCGCCCATCGTCGAGCACTTGCAAGAGCACGTTGAAGACTTCGGGATGGGCCTTTTCAATTTCGTCGAGCAGCACCACGCTGTACGGACGGCGGCGCACGGCTTCGGTGAGCTGTCCGCCTTCGTCGTAACCGACGTAGCCGGGTGGTGCGCCGATGAGCCGGCTGACCGAGAACTTCTCCATGTACTCGGCCATGTCGATGCGCACCATCGCACGCTCGTCGTCGAAGA
>CAZKVD010000034.1:0-16560 GCA_964556145.1 uncultured Bifidobacterium sp.
GTACCCGGGGTCGATTCCCGAGCTCGGAACCATCACTGCAAAGCAGATCCCGATGGTGTTCCTCACGTCGAACAACACGCGTGAACTGTCCGAGGCCCTGAAGCGCCGTTGTCTTTACCTGCACGTCGATTACCCCGACATGGACCGCGAGAAGGAAATCGTTCTCGCCAAGGTCGAGGGCATCACCGAGCACCTTGCCGACCAGATCGCCCGCATCGTGCGCAGCATTCGTCAGCTCGACCTGAAGAAGGCTCCGTCGGTCAGCGAAACAATCGACTGGGCACGCACGCTCATGCTTCTCGGAATCGAGCACATCGAAGCCGAGCAAGCCAAAGAGACGCTGCACATCCTTCTCAAGTACCAGACCGACATCGCCAAGGCGGCGAAGGAACTGTCGTCGGACAAGTAGCCGAGGCGCATCGATGCTCGACCTGATGTCCGGCTTCGTCGCCGAACTGCGCAACGCCGGCCTGCCGGTCAGCCTCACGGAGAATCTCGACGCCATGGAGGCGATCAAGCAGATTCCCCTCGAGGACCGCGAGGCCTTCAAGTGGGCACTCGGGGCAACCCTCGTGAAGAACGCCGCCCACTGGCGCGCATTCGAAACCGTTTTCGAGGTCTACTTCAGCCTTCGTGGGCCCGAGTACGCGCTGAAGGACGACGAAGATGCCGGCGACTTCTGGCGCGAAATGCAAGAGCAGATGCGCCAGGGCGAAGGCAAGGGTGGCGCCGGGGCGATGGAGTCGTTGACCCAAGAGGAGTTGATGAATCTCCTCATGCGCGCGCTCATGGAAGGCGACCAGGCGATGATGCGCGCGCTTGCGAAGCAGGCCGTGCAGCGTTTCGCGGGTATGGAGCCGGGTCGTCCTGTGGGTGGCACCTACTACCTGTATCGCACGCTGCGGAATCTCGACCTCGACAACATGATGAGCAAGATCGACCAGGCAAAGGCTGACGCGGGTCAGCAGCCGCAAACCGATCTCGAACGGCGTCTCGACAACGACGAGACGCAGCACCGCATCGAGCAATTCAAACAAGAGATCGAAGCAGAAATCCGTCGCCGTCTGGTTGCCGACCGCGGCGCCGAGGCAATGGCGAAAACTCTGCGCAAGCCGCTGCCCGAAGATGTCGAGTTCATGCACGCCAGCCGCGACGAGATGCAGAGCCTGAAAAAGGCGCTCTACCCGTTGACCCGCAAGCTTGCCGCCCGACTGGCGCGCAAGCGTCGCCACGGCCGCAAGGGGCCGCTCGACTTCCGCAACACGGTCAGGCACTCGCTGACCTACGGCGGTGTCCCCGCCGAGCCGAAGTTCAAGTATCCGCGTCCGGCCAAACCCGAGCTGATGGTGGTCGCCGACATTTCCGGCAGCGTCGCGGCATTTGCCCGCTTCACCCTCATGCTCGTCTACGCAATCCAGGGCCAGTTTTCGAAGGTCCGTTCGTTCGTCTTCATCGACGGCCTCGACGAAGTGACCGAGTACTTCAAGGCCACCGAGGACATCACCGAGGCGATCCACCGCGTCAACACCGAGGCAGATGTGGTGTGGGTCGACGGCCACAGCGACTACGGCCACGCGTTCGAAGTTTTCTGGGAGCGCTACGGCAAGGATGTCGGTCCGAAGACGACCGTTCTCTTGTTGGGCGACGCGCGCAACAACTATCACGCAGCGCAAAGTTGGGTGGTGCGCGAGATGCGTCAGCGCGCGCGCCACGTCTACTGGCTCAACCCCGAACCTCGGTCGTACTGGAACACCGGCGACTCAATCGTCGGCGAGTACGGCGCGCACACCGACGGCGTGTACGAATGCCGCAATCTTCGTCAGCTCGAGGCTTTTGTCGAGAAATTGGCATGACCGGAACCCGCATCATCCTCGTTCGTCACGGCGAGTCGCAGGTCGCAGTCGACAAGATGATCGGCGGACCGCGAAAGTGTTCGGGTCTCTCCGATCTCGGCCGCAAGCAGGCCGAGGCGCTGAATGCGCGCTGGATCTCCGAACAATTCGAAGCCCCGACGGCTTTCGTTGCGAGCAACTACAAGCGGGCAATCGAAACGGCCAACCTCATCGCGCCATCGCTTGGTCATCCCGAGCTCGTCATCGACGCCGATTGGGGCGAACACGACCCGGGTGAAGTCTGCGACGGCATGAGCTACGCCGATTTCGTCGACAAATTCGGCCATCGTGATTGGTCGATCGACCCGTACGACGAGACCTATCCGGGCGGCGAAACCGTCGCGGCATTCCAATTCCGGGTGGGTGGAGCGCTGCGTCGCACGGTCGACACGTGGTCGGGCGGAACCGTGGTCGTGGCCTGTCATGCGGGTGTCATCGATACGTGTCTGCGCCATGCCCTGCGCAGTGCCCCGGTGGGCGAGTTCGAGGTCCATACCTTGAACACATCGGTTACCGAACTGGTGCATGTGCGTCCGGGCCGCTGGCAGGTCGTTCGGTACAACGATGCCGGACACCTCGCGGGCTTGCCAAAGAGCACGAACTAGCCCAGAATCGTTCCCGGAACGGGGGAACCATGGGTCAATTGAACGGCAAGGTCGCGGTTGTCATCGGCGGCCACAGTGGATTCGGCGATGCGATCGTCAAGCGCTTCGCAGCCGAGGGTGCCAAGGTGGCCATTGCAGCGCGGCGTCTCGACTTGGTACGCGAAGCCGCTTCGGCAGTGGGGGGTCGGGGCTACGCCTGCGACATCACCATCGATGACGACGTCGCGGCACTCGTTGCAGGCGTCGAGGCCGACTTTGGTCGCATCGACATCGCAGTGAACTGCGCCGGCTACGAGCAGAGCACGCCGATTGCCGAGCTGACGCCCGAGAAGTTGACCGCAATGCAGGCGGTGCAGTTCACGGGAGCGATCTACTGCATGCGTCACTTCGGAAATTCGATGGCGGCGAACGGTGGCGGGTCGTTCCTGTCGATCTCGTCGCAAACGGCGCACAGTCCGGCCGTCGGTCTCGCGGCCTACGGCAGCTCGAAGGCCGGCGTCGAGTACGCAACCAAGATCGCTGCAGTCGAATACGGGCCGAAGAACGTTCGCTTCAACTGCGTCGCTTCCGGATTGATCGAAACTCCGATGACTTCGCGAATCTTTCAAGTGAAGCCCGCGATTCAGGCTCTGCAGGAACTGACACCGTTGCGGCGCATGGGCTCGTCTGAGGACATTGCCAAAGCGGCGTTCTACTTCTGCAGCGACGAAGGTGCGTTCGTCACCGGTCAAACGCTGTGCGTCGACGGTGGAGCCACCTTGCACGGCCTGCCAACTGCGTTCCACTATGCCGACGCGGCGCGTCGATTCGCCGAATCAGCCGCACGCGAGGAAACGGATACCAAGTCCTGAGCCGCCGGGTTGCGGTTGTCGGTGCGGGGGCAGGTGGCTGTGCCGCGGCAGCGCGGTTGTTCGACGCCGGTTACGAGGTTCACCTCTTCGAGGCGGCCGATTCGTCGGCGGTGAACGAGTCGAGTCGATTGTCCGAGGGTCTCGCGCGCCACGAGCTTCTCGATCCGAACGTTTTTGCGTCGACCTACACGGGTGGCCTGCGGTATCCGTACGTCAGGGGGCGGGCCCTCGGGGGCACGACGGCGATCAATGCGCTCGTTCAGATGTGGGGGACGCGTGATGACTGGGATGCGTGGTCGACGGTGCACGGATGCACGGGCTGGACGTGGAAGTCGATCAAGTCCGAAATCGAGCGCCTCGGTCTTCCTTCGTACCTTCCATCGGGCTCCGAGATCGGGCCGGTAACCGCAGCCGTTCTCTCCGCCGCCCATGGTTTGGGTGCAGGTGAATGTCGGCACGGCGCCGAGACATTCGACGGTGCGGGTCCGGTGGCGCTGTCGGTGCAAGGCGATCGGCGTGCCGACGCCTTTGGACTGTTTGTGACGCCGCGCGTGCTCGAAGATGCGGGGCGAATGGTTGTGCACACGGGTTCGGCGGTCACCGAGATCAGCATCGAGGCTGATCGTGCGCACGGTGTGGTGGTGGGTGACGTCGAGGTCGTCGTTGACGCGGTGGTGCTTGCTGCCGGAACCGTGTGGAGCCCGATCCTGCTGCGCCGCAGCGGTGTGTCGCGGGCAGGAATCGGAAGAAACCTGAAGGATCATCCGGCGATTTCGTTGTGGTTGGGTTTGCGCGAAGGCGTCCAGCTCGACCGCAAGATCCTCGAGGTCACGGGGCTTGTCGTCGCTTCGTCGACCGATGACGCAGACATCAACCTCCTTCCCGTTGACCCGAACCAGATGGTGGTGGCGGTCACGAAGGTTTCATCGGTGGGTCACGTGAACGAAGTTGATGGTTCGGCCGAGGTTGTGTTGGGCACGCTCGAAACCCACGAGGATTCCGTACGGATGCTCGCGGCTCTTCGGCTTGCTGCCGATGTGTGCGCCAGTCGCGAGTTCACCGACGTGGTCGAGACGGTGTCGGTCGATGCAAGGGGGACACCGCTCGCTGCGCTTCTCGCTCACGATGATGACACTGTGATTTCTTACGTTCGTCGCCTTCCGGGCGCCTACTCGCATGCGGTGGGTACATGTCGGATGGGTCTCGAGCGCGATGCCGAGGCCGTGGTCGACGCCACAGGGGCGGTATTCGGGGTCGATGGACTGTGGGTTGCGGACGCATCGGTTTTTCCCGACATCCCGCGCGCAGCCACGCAGGTGCCGGTGATGGCCGTTGCCAGCCGAATCGCGTCCGGTATCGCCGAACGCTTGCGCTGATCGCGCGCAGCCGGTGGTGCTCTTTCGTGGGCGGTCGACCGAAGCGTCGACCCCGCCCACGTCACGCGGAATGTGGTTGATCAGTTCCGGGTGATGGCCGAGAGCGAAGCGCGCGCCGCACGAGGATGAGCCAGGCGACGATCGCACACAGCGAGAAGATGATCCACTGGATGGCATAGGAGAGGTGCGACCCCTCGCTCAGTTCAACGTCGGCAACGGCCGACAAGAGATCGTCCCCCGACGGATAGTTCAGTAGATCGACGTAGAAAGGCAGAACGATTTGGTCGTCGGACGACTTCATCTGTTCCGACAGGCGACCGATGTCGATGCGTTGGACTTCGCGGAGCACGCCCTGCGCCGGGTCGGTGAGTCCACCCAAGCGTCTCTCCTGGGGCTTGCGTGCACGCGCCAGAAACTCGACGATGCCCGGACGTGGCGGTGGAATCTCGGCCGAAAGCGGAGCAAAGCCCCGGTCGACAAGAAGGACGTAGTTGCGTCCGTCAACGCTGAAGTCGAGTGGGGTGAGTGGATCGACGCCGGCAGTCGAGTTCTGGCTGCGATTGATGACGATCACCTCGTCGTCGGGCCGAAAGGTCCCCTTGACGACAACCTGGCGCCAGTCGATGTCGTCGGGTGAGGAAGTGATCAGATCTTCGACGGGGACGGCCGGCATTGCCGCGCGCTCGCGAACCTGGGCGTTGAAAGTGCGTCGCTCGTCGAGCCGATGAAACTGCCAGGCCGAAAGATTTGCCATGACCACAACGAGTGCGATGACGAGCACGTGCAGGGCGAGCATCCGCGGTCGAAAGAGGGGGGCAAGGCGTCTCATGGGCTTCGATGCCAACGCTAGTTTGGGCTGGTGCGCGATCTCACTTCGCTGTCCCCGCAATTCTGGGAGCGTGTCTTTGGCGTCGGAGCAACGGCCGGCGAACCGCAGCGGATCGGCGAGGGCATGGTCGGCGCCAACTACCGCGTGTCCCTGCGAGGAGCATCTTCAGCCCTGCCGGCCTCGGTGGTCGTCAAACTTCCCTCACCGGGTGAGGAGAGTCGCGCTGCGGGCATCGCACACCGAACCTACGAACGTGAAGCCAAGTTCTATATGCACGTGGCCGACACGGTCGACGTGCGGCGACCCCAATGTCACTGGGTCGAATTCGACGAGGCGACACACGACTTCGTTCTGGTGCTCGAGGACCTCGGGCCGGCCGCGCCGGGCAACCAAATCGTCGGCTGCAGCGTTGAACACGCGCGCCTGGCAGTCGTCGAACTGGCCGCCCTGCACGGTCCGCGCTGGAACGACCCGACGCTGCATGACATCGACTGGTTGCAGCGACGTACCGCACGCAGTGACGGTGAAATGTTGCAGGCCGCGTTCCGGCATCTGCTCACGCCTTTTCTTGCGACTTACGGCAAGTACCTGTCGACCGAACAGCACGACCTTGCGATTGCCTTCGGCCCGCGCCTCGCAGACTGGATCGATGGGCGCAGCAACGTACTCACGCTCGGTCACGGTGACTACCGGCTCGACAACCTGATGTTCGGCACTCCTGCCGGCGGTGCACCCGTTGCCGTGGTTGATTGGCAAACACCGAACCACGGACCGGGGGTCGTCGACGTCGCCTACTTCCTCGGTGCTGCGGTGATGCCAGAGGTTCGTCGGTCAATCGAGGCCGACCTCGTGCGCGACTACTCGACTGCGCTTGGTCGGTACGGCGTCACGATCGACGGCTCGGACCTCTGGCGACAGTACGCCCACTCGAGTTTCGCGGGGCTGGTGATGGCGGTGGTTGCATCGATGGTCGTGACGCCGACCGAGCGTGGCGAAGCGATGTTCGCCGCAATGGCAACCCGCGCAGCCCAACACGCAATCGACCTCGACGCAATCGACTTGATCTAGAAAGACCCCCGAATGACGACCGAGCTGCCTGATTTCCACATTCCCCACGACGAAAAGATCACGTGGATGGTCGAGACCAACGGTTGGGCAATCGAGTCCGTTCCGGCGGGAAGTCGCGAGCTCGTTGCCGGAGTACCGATGCCCACCTATTCGTACACGGTGAATTTTCCGCAAGCCTGTGCGATGCCCGAAGTGGTGGTGCTCGGACTGACGCCGGTGGCGTGTCGTGGCTTGTTCGACCTGTTGGCCGACGTGTGTGCGTCGGGTCAGGTCATCGAAGTCGGATCCGAAGTGGTCGGCCTGTTCGACGGCGATCAGCGGGCCAAGTTTGTTCCGGTCGACGTGACCAAGCACGTGCATCTGTTTGCCAGTGCCGCGGGTTGGCACAAGGGTGCATCGTTCGGCATCGTTCAGCTGTTGTGGCCCGACCGCAACGGGTTTCTTCCCGACGAGGCAGGTTTCGACCAGCGACTTCGTTTTGCCCAGCCCGTTCTGGACTGATCCGGTCAGCGGTTGAAGCCGCGAAGTTCGTTGAGATGCGAAGCAAGACGATCGAGTGCTACCGCATGGCCGGCAATCAGACCGCTGCGCCACACGGGGTCGATCGGTGCCACGGCGACGAGAGTCTCGAATGTCGCGTGAGGCCTGCCAAGCACCTTGCCCAAGGCGACCGCCAGTGCGCCGAACGGATCGAAGTCGATCTTTTCCATCAGAACTTCGACATCCGACTTTGACAAACGGCGGGCGGCTCCGGTGGCGGCCATTCGGCGAACGAGATACGGCGAAAAGTAACCGGCATACCTCGACTGAAGTTCTGTGTTGCTCCAGTCGCTGCCCGTCACCTTCCCGCGGCATGTTTCCGAGCCACAAGCACAGTCGAACTCGTCGTAGTCGCTGCCGTCGGTCATGGCGTAGTCGAACGACAACGCTTCACCGACCGCGATGTCGCGCATCGCGACCACCTGCGCTGCGCCGCCCATGCCGCAGTTCGGGCTGCACGAGTGGTTGACGGCATCCCCGGGTTCGCGGGTTACCGGACCAAGGAGATAGGAGTCCTCTTCGATCTGAATCGACCGTGACCGGCGCTCGGGGTCTTGCTCGTCGAAGGTGGCACGGCGCATCAGGGTTCCACCGAAGGTGGCAACGATGGTGCCCGCGGGGATGGGGGAGACGGCGAACGACCCGAAGCCCGCACCGGGGGCTGGGCGCATTTCGGCGAGGGGCGTGAGATAGTTCTCGGCCATCGGGCGCAAGATAACGCCGCGCGCCCAACAACGACACCCGATAACATGAGGGCACTTCAGCATCACGAGTGACCGGGAAACCGGTCCGGCAACCGGGGTTGGTCCACGGTGCCAGCTCAACCGGCAACGGTTGGGGATGTGGCGGGAAACCGCAACGGGCCCGGTCCCTCGAAATCTGAAGCCACAGCGTCACAGCAGCGTTCAAGGCCAAAGACAGAGAGGAGACAACGTGTCGAGCTTCCATCGTGATTACCCCGCAAGCGGCGCGTGGCGCAGCGGTGAGCCCGCCGGTACACGGCAGTTCTTCTCGCTCTCCACGGATCGGGCCGTGGCCCTCGACGTCGGCTCGACTCTCACCAACGTCACAGTGGCCTACGAAACGTGGGGCACGCTTGCCTCCGACGCATCGAATGCCATCTTGCTGTGCCATGCCTGGACCGGTGACTCGCACGCCGCGGGTCCAGCCGACGACGGGCACCCGACACCGGGTTGGTGGGAAGGTCTCATCGGGCCCGGCCTGGCCATCGATACCAATGAATACTTCGTCGTGTGCGCGAATGTTCTCGGCGGTTGCCAGGGCAGTACGGGACCCGCGTCGCCGCACCCTCTCGACGGCCGACCATACGGCTCACGTTTTCCCGTCATCACAATCCGTGACATGGTGCGCGCTCAGGCCCGTCTCGCCGACCATCTCGGTGTGCGCACGTGGCACAGCGTCATCGGCGGCTCGATGGGCGGCATGCAGGTTCTCGAGTGGGCCGTCATGTTCCCCGACCGGGTGCGTTCGATCATTCCCATCGCTACGTGTCTGCAGTCGAGCGCCCAGCAAATCGCATGGGGTGCCATTGGTCGACGAGCCGTTCGCCTCGACCCCAAGTGGCAAGGTGGCGACTACTACGACGCTGCGCCCGGAGAGGGCCCATGGGAGGGTCTCGCCATTGCCCGCATGGTTGCGCAGGTGACGTTCCGTAGCGACAACGTGTTCAGCGAGAAGTTCGGACGCGAATTGGCCGACGGCAACGCCGACAAGAGTGGCATCGAGATGTGGGATCGCTTCGAAGTCGAGCGCTATCTCGACCATCACGGCGACAAGTTGGTGCGCCGTTTCGATACCAACAGCTATCTCGTGATCGGCAAGGCGATGGATCTCCACGACATCGGTCGCGGCCGTGGAGGAGTCGTGGCAGCAACGTCGCGCATCACCGCGCCCGTCCTGTCGATCGGTATCTGGAGCGACATCTTGTATCCGAGCTACCAGCAGCGGGAGATCGCGCGTCTGGTTGTTGAAACCGGCGGTCATGCCGACTACGTCGAGATCGACTCCCCGCACGGCCACGACTCGTTTCTCATCGAGCTCGACCAGGTTGGGCGCGCCGTGCGTTCTCACCTTGCGCGCATCTGACTCACTAGGGTGGAAGCGTGGTCGCCACTGTCGGAATCGTCACGATCATCTCGTATCTCCTCATTGTGGGCGGCATCGCCCTCATCGGCCTGACCGTCTGGTTCTGGAAGAACTCGCGTCCCGAGCCGCGCGCACTGGCCCGTTTGGAAGTGATGAGCGAGCGTGCCTACCGCAAGAGCAAGGGCGTCGATCGCCAGTTCCTCTTGAAGATGGCCGAACAAGAAGCCCGTGAGTCGTCGTCTGACACCCCGGCGCCGGCCGAGCCGAAGTAATTTTTCAATCCGTGGCTACTTTCAATCCCGACGAAATGATCGAGCGTTTCCGCGAGCGAGCGGCAGCTGTGAAGCGTCGTCCCCTTCCGCCCGTGGCGGGCGAAGAGCGCCAGTTGTTCCTTGCCCAGGCCCAGGTCGACTTCCAGGATTTCGCCATTCTCGGCGATGCAACGGCCAGCGTTGAAGACGGAGTCCTTGTGCTGCGCATCGACATGCGCGGCGACAACAAGTGAACGAACCCCACGGCAACACCCACGAATGGGCGCTGGCCGCCTGTGTGCTCGGCGTCATGGCATGGAGCTGTGGGCCCTTGATGGTTCGTGGGATCACTGCCCCGGTTGCAGCCTTCACGTTCGTGCGCCTGCTGATCTCCGTGCCGGTGATGAATGCCTCGGCCGCCGTCGCAGGTCACCGACTGACCCTGCCCGTCTTTCGGAACAGTCTCGTTCCGGGCATCTTCTTCTTCACCTCGATGGCGACCGGGTTTGCGTCGTTCCAGCACACCTCGATCGCAAACGCGACCCTGATCTCCTCGATGCAGCCCGTTCTGATGCTGCTCGTCGCACCAAAGTTGTTCGGTGAGCGGCCGACGGTGCTGCGCATCGTTCTTGCTGTGGTCGCCATGGGTGGCGTCTCGATGGTGGTGTTGGGCGCGGCGTCGGGCGGCGATGCCTCACTCGACGGCGACCTGTTTGCGTTCGCAAACCTGTTGTCGTGGAGCACGTACTTCGTCTTTGCAAAACAGGCACGCGACAAGGGTGTGCACCCTGCATCGTTCCTAGCGGGAACGTTCACCACTGCAGCGATTCTGGGAATTCCGTGGGTGCTCGCCGTGAGCCCCGACTTCGGCGAGATCGGGGGCAAGGACTTTGTCCTGATCCTCGGGCAGGTGTTCATCTCGGGGTTGCTCGGTCACACGATCATGACGTGGTGCGCGCGGTTCCTCGACATCACGCTGGTGTCGCTGATCAACCTGCTGAGCCCTGCGATCTCGATGGCCGGAGCCTGGGTGATCTACGGACAGTCGATGCGTGCAGTGCAGGTAATCGGCGCCACGATCATGATGATTGCCATCGCCTTCGTCGTCGCCACACGAACCAAACCAGTGGTTCCGGCCGATGAAGGGCTGATGGCCGAATGACCGAAACGACCCAGAAGCCCACGCACCCGCTCGCCCTGTGGGCGGTTTTTCTCGGCGTCGTCTGCTGGGGTTGGGGGCCCGTCATCGTGCGCGGAATCTCGGCTCCGTTCATGGCCTTCACGCCCGTTCGCATGCTGATCGGACTGCCGATCCTGGCAGCGATCACCTACGCGTCCGGTGGGCGAGTGACGCGAAGCGTCGTCCGTGCCTCGCTTGTTCCCTCGCTGTTCTACACCGCATCGCTGGTGTGCGCGTTCGCGTCGTTCCAAAAAACTTCCATCGCCACCGCGACTCTGATCGTGTCGTTGAATCCGGTCGCGCTGCTCGTGGTTGCACCGTTCGTGCTGAAAGAGCGGGTCACCAAGCAGAAGGTGTTTTGGTGTCTTGTCGCCGTTGCCGGTGTGTCGCTTGTGGTGTTCGGCAAGGCCAGCGGGGGAGGCAACACCCTCGAGGGCGATCTTTATGCCGTCGGCAACCTGATCTTCTGGACAACGTATGCCGTCGGAACCAAGCGCGTGCGCGATGCGGGAGTTCACCCCTATGCATTCCTGACCGTTGCCACTGCGGTGTCGGTGGTGCTGCTGTTCCCGCTGGCGTTCGCGGTGAATGCCGACTTCGGCCGGATCGGTGGCAACGACTGGTGGCTGATGTTGCTGCAAGTCGTCATTGCCGGCGTGATGGGGATGGGGTCGATTGCCTGGGCGAATCGCTTCATGGATGCCACCCTTGTGGCCCTGCTGGGTCTCGGCAGTCCGGTGCTGTCGAGCATCTTCGCGTGGTGGATCTTCGAGCAGACAATGAATGCCGTTCAGATCGGCGGGGCCGCCGTGATGCTGGCTGCCGTCGGCATCGTGGTGGCTCGCAAAATCTGAAATTCTCCAACCCGCCCGGCGCGGTGTCTTTTGGCAATGATTACCGATATGGCAACTTTTGGTTTCGAAGGCAGGGTTGCGCTCGTCACGGGGGGCGCGCAGGGGATGGGTCGCGAGATCGCCGAACGGTTCGGCCGTGAAGGTGCATCGGTCGTGGTTGGTGACATCTCCGAAGACGGCGGCAAGGAAACGGTCGCACACATCGTCGCCGCCGGAGGCAAGGCCGTGTTCCAGCGCACCGACGTCTCGAAAGCCGCCGATGTCAACGCGATCGTTCAGCTCGCACTCGATACCTACGGCGACTTGCACCATGCGGTGAATGCCGCCGCAATCGAGGGCGAGCCATCCAGCCTGTTGGAGCTCGAAGAAGACAACTTCGACCGCATCATCAACGTGAACTTGAAGTCGCTCTATCTCTCGATGCGCGCACAGATCCGCACGTTCATCGACAAGGGCCACGACGGCACCATCGTCAACATCTGCTCGACCAACTCGTTCCGTCCGCAGCCCGGCCAAAGCGCGTACACCGCCTCGAAGCACGGTGCCGTCGGCCTCACCAAGACCGCAGCGATCGAGTTCGCCGACAGGGGCATTCGCGTGAACGGTATTGCCCCGGGCAGTATCGACACCCCCATGTTGCGCAACGCCATCCAGCGCCGCGCCGGGGGAGACCCATCGGGAAGCCTCGGACGCCTCAGCATCATCGGACGTTTCGGCACGGTGCAAGAGATCGCCTCGGCGGCCATGTGGCTGTCGTGCGACGAGTCGACCTACACATTCGGCCACATCCTCGGAGTCGACGGCGCGTACCTCTCGCGCTGAGCCAATGAATTCAAGGCCGTGACGATGGTCACGGGAAATCCACCACTTCTGCACAGAGTGGGCGTACGGTCAAATTCGGGCGGAGCTTCCCCCAACCGGCAGGGCCGGGAGGGTTCTCTTAGGAGGTAACGCTATGTACACGATGGCACTGGTCATCCTGATCGGTCTCGTAGCCCAGACGGTCGTTTCCGTCGCCACGGACCACCTTCCCTTCCTCAAGCAAATTCCGATCATCTCCAAGGGCGAAGGTTGGCTGATCGCCGCCTGCATTCTTCTTGTGTGGTTGATGGACGTCTCGGTCCTCGGAACCTTCATGGGCGCGAATGGCGCAAACCTCGAGTCGTGGGTCGACATCGTCGGCTCGGGTCTGGCGATCGCCGGCTTCACGCACGTCACCGCGAACTTCCAGAACTTCCTCGCGCGCCTGCGCTACTGATCCACACAACGTCACGCACCTTCAAAGGGGCGGTGTTGCGCGGGTTCCCCCCTCCGCGCGGCACCGCCCCTCAAGGTTTTCCGGCCCCCGGTCAAGGTGGTGGTGCGGCGATTCGCGGCTATCCTTCAGGCCGTTACGCGGACGTGGCTCAGTTGGTAGAGCATCACCTTGCCAAGGTGAGGGTCGCGGGTTCGAATCCCGTCGTCCGCTCCAAAAAACCGCCCTTCGGGGCGGTTTTTCTCGTTTCTGGCTCAGAGTCTGGAAATTGTCTGGTTCAACTGCACCAGCATCACGATGATGCCGATGGACACGGCGACGAATGAACCAACCATCACCCGCATCGAAGACCTGATGCTCTGGAAGCCCTCTCTCATGTCGGCCTCGAGCCGGTCGATTCTGGCGTCGATGCGGTCGATGTCGCCCGTGCGGGCGACGTCAGGCCAACCACTGGGCGGCAGGTGTTCCATGAGTGAGTTCGCCACGTTGTCTCCCAAGGATTTCCGCAGTCCGAGGTGCATCTCGAACCGTTGACCTTCGCTGATCGTCATCCTAAACCTCAACGGTTGCGTCGTTTGAAGGAACGTGTGCGCGGCGGCACCGGGATGCGTCGTGGTGTCGCGAATGGACTGCCGCAGGACGAATGAATGTCACGACTCAAGCACTTCAGCGTCGACGATTTGGAGTCGTCCCTACGGTGAGTCGCCTTACCAGGGAGGTGCGCGATGACTTGGATGCAACGCAGTGGGGCCCGTCGGCGGATGGGACTTGTGCTCTTCGTTCCTTTGATCTTGATGAGTGCTTGTTCGCAATCGGCTGACAAGACCGACCGGGCAGTGGCCGCCGAACTCGGCGCGCGCATTGGTGCGACGCTGTGGACGCCGTGGGTCGGGGTGGCCGGGTTCGGGGCTTCCGAGGCGGTGACCATGTCTTTCGATGAAGAGAACGACGGAACGATTGAGTGGACGCAGACCGCAACTACTTCGTCGTCGGGCGATGCACCGTTCAACCTCGGCTCGTATTCGGTGAAGGTCGGTTCGCGGATCACCGCAACGAGCGCCAGTTACTCGCGGGAATTGATCGTCGAAGAGGTGCGCATTGAGTATGTGAACGCGGCGACAAACGTGGTGTCGGGATACGCACCGCCGTCGAGTCAGGTGGAGGTTGAGATCATGCAGGCTGGTCCACCGCTTGCTTTGGTTGTGGTGGCGGCCGATGCCGAAGGGCGTTGGTCCTACGATTTCACGTCGCTCCACGACATTGAGGACGGCCGAGAAGTCGATGCCGAGGTTTTTGATGCGCAGGGGAACGCGAGTCGGGTGTGGTGGCAAGCGGTCGTCCCGTCGGTCGGCGCGGGCTATTCCCAATACGGCGCAAATTCGGTATTCGTGAGGAACTTCGCCCCCGGAACGTCGGTGAGGTTGCGCATTGATTACGGAAGCGATGGAGGACCTCTTGACGGTTTCGACTACGACCAGACGTCGGTGGTCAACAATCGTTACGGCTTCGGTTTCGACCTTGGTGGTTTCGATCTGCTGCATCCCGGGGATCGACTTGTAGCGACCGGTGGTGGATGGGAGAAGGAACTGACGACAGTTGTTTTGCGCATCGAGAAGGCCGATCCCGCGACCGATGTCGTGGGTGGAATCGCCGAGCCGGGCGCAACGGTTTTGGCAGGTGTGATGCCGCCGGGTGGCGGTGGGCCCGCCGCTGCCCAGCAAGCGGTTGTTGCCGGACCCGGCACGGGTGTCTGGACGGCGGACTTCTCGGCCCTGGTCGACTTCGATGAGAACCGTCAGGTGACGGCCTCGGTTTTCGACGAGGACGGCGATGAGACGTTCACAAATTGGGTGGCTGTGACTCCGTATTACTCGGCATTGGTGACGGACGGCCCGCCAAGTGGTGTATTCGTATCGGGCTTTGCGAAGGGAACGTCGGTCCGCGTGCGTGTCGACGTTGCAAACAACGGCACCTACGACTACGACCTCACGGCGGTGATGACCCAACAGTTCGGTTATCGGTTCGCTCTTGGTGGATCGGGGCTCCTCAATGCGGGGGACCGCGTGGTTGTCGATGGTGGTGGCTGGTTGAAAGACGGGATTCTCGCGTCGCTGTCGGTCGCGCTGGTGGATTCGCGCAACGACGAGGTTGCCGGCACGGCAGCGCCCGGCGCTGTCGTTGGCTTGGCGGTGAGTCCTGCGCCGGGGGAACCCGGTGGGCCACCTGTTGCGACTGCGACGGTCACGGCGGATGGCCTCGGCATCTGGGATGTCGACCTTTCGGGAACCGTGGATCTCGTCGCTGGTCAACAAGTGAACGCGACGATCAGCGACGAAGACGGCGATCGTACCGAGGCAATCGGCTTTGGGAGCCAGGATGTGTGGCCGAAGACAGGGTTCGAGAAGCCCGTCGTGAATCCTCCCGGCTATGCCACGCGCAAGGCGGGCAGTGTGGTGCCGATCAAGTTCACTTTGGGCGGCGACAGGGGAATGGACGTCTTCGAAGCAGGGTCACCGACTTCGATCGGTATCGAATGCGGGACGAACCCCGAAATGGAAGGAGGCGAGCCCATTGCGAGATCCATGCGGAATGGTTTGACCTACAACGCAACAACGCAGATCTATGAACTGCGGTGGATCACGCCCAAGAACTGGAAGGGCACGTGTCGACAATTGGTGGTCGCTTTCGCCGACGGAACGACCTTGCGCGCCAACTTCCGATTCACATGACGAATCGTTAACCCCTCTTGCCACGCGACGTTGCCGGTGGCGCCTTGGGCGAAGTTACGGGCGTCGAAGGTTGTGGTGATGGTTGAGCTGCGGCGCTCGCTGTCGTTGTCGTCGACTGGGCGACCGTTGTGGTGGGCGCAGACGTGGTCGTCGTCGACGCTGGTACCGGCGTTGCAACGGTTGTCGCGGGTGCAGGCGCGGTGGACGTTGTGGCCGGCGCTGGTTGCGGGCGGGTACCGGGTTTCGGGGCCGTCACGACCGGTTTGGGCAACGTAGTGATTGGTGCCGTGGTCGGCGTGGCTGAAGTCGGGACCGTCGTTGTGGGTAGAGGCGCAACTCCGCGGCGCGGGCCGGGGGGAACAATTGCCGGGTTGCTCGGCGCGCTCACGTCACTGCCGATGATCGCCGTCAGTTCGCAACGCAGCGGCTTGGCGGGTGCGAGCAGAACCTTTGCCTCGGTTCGTCCCTCTTCGTTCTTCGTGGTGGTGGGTTCGTCGAACTCGATCTCGTTTTCAATGGGGGCTTTGTCGCCGAGCGGAAGTTGACGACAAGTGATCTTGTAACGGTCGGGCGCCGTCTGGACACGCCAGGAAGCAACGAGTTCGAAGAGGTCGTTGCGTTCTTCGGTCGCCTCCCACTTCATCGCGAACTCCTTGGGTGCAACGGCCTTGCGACCCTTGCCCGACTTCGGTGACCTTGGCACGGTGGACGGCGGCACCGTTGTGGTGGTTGCACCGGGTGCAGTCGTGGTTGTCGTGCGTGGGATCGTTGTCGTCGTCGTGACGACGGAGGTGGTCGTCGTGCTTTCAACGATCGTGGTGGTTGTCGTGTCGATCACCGTGGTCGTGCTTTCGGGCACGGTCGTTGTCGTTGTCGGGGTGTCTTCGGGGGTTTCGACCAGATTGACGATCGGTGTGGCAGATGTGCTGTTCTTCTGCACGAGTCGCGTGTTGACGTCGGTCGGAGTGAGTGCGGGGTTCATCGAGAGAACCCGCGCTGCCAAGCCCGCGACGTGGGGCGATGC
>CAZKVD010000035.1:0-16541 GCA_964556145.1 uncultured Bifidobacterium sp.
CACATCGACATCCCCGTCCGCGAACAACTCATCGTCGAGTTGTACTCGAAGTAATTCCCTCAGGAATCGAAGGAGAGCACAATGCTCGTCATCCAACGTCCCACGGTCGAAGCAATCGGTGAGCCCGAGAACAACCGCCAGCGTTTCGCCGTCGGCCCTCTCGAGCCCGGCTTCGGTCACACGATCGGCAACTCACTGCGTCGTACCTTGCTGTCATCGATCCCTGGTTCGGCCATCACGACGGTCCGTTTCGATGCCGCCCTCCACGAGTTCGACACCATTGAAGGCATCGCCGAGGACGTCACCGAGGTCATCCTCAATCTGAAGGACATCGTCATCGTGTCCGAGAGCGACGAACCGGTTGTCCTGCGCGTCGACATCAAGGGCCCAGCCGAGGTCACCGCTGCGGACATCGCATTGCCCGCGGGCGTCGAAATTCTCAACCCGCAGGTCAAGATCGCTTCGCTCAACGGCAAGGGTCACCTCGCCATCGACCTCACGGTCGAGCGCGGTCGTGGCTACGTGTCGAGTGATCGTGAATCCGAGAACCGCGTCATCGGAGTCATTCCGATCGATGCGATCTTCTCGCCCGTGCGTCGCGTGATGTTCGACATCGAGCCCACGCGCGTCGAGCAGTCGACCAACTACGAGCGTCTCGTTCTCGACATTGAAACCGACGGCAGCATCGAGCCGCGTGAGGCACTGTCCTCGGCCGGTGCAACCTTGCGCGCACTCGTTGATCTCGTTGCCAGCCTTTCCGACGAACCGCAGGGCCTCGAACTCGGCGAAGTCATTGGTGCCAACGTTGGTTCGCCAGACCTCGACCTGCCGATCGAAGACCTCGATCTCTCCGAGCGTCCGCGCAACTGCCTCAAGCGTGCGCAGATCAACACCATCGGCGAACTGTTGATGAAGAGCTACGACGACCTGCTCAACATCACCAACTTCGGCCAGAAGAGCCTCGACGAAGTGATTGCCAAGCTCGATGAGCGTGGCTTGTCGCTGCGCCCCTAAGACACACTCCGTAGACGTAGACAAGGATTCGTCATGCCCGCAACACCCAAGAAGTCCAAGCGATTCGGCGGCAGTGCCGCTCACCAGCGCCTGCTGATGGCGAACCTCGCTGCATCGCTTTTTGCGGCTGAGGGAATCGTCACGACCGAGGCCAAGGCCAAGGCGTTGCGACCCATCGCTGAAAAGCTCATCACCAAGGCAAAGAAGGCCAGCGAGGATTCACCGCTGCGTATTCACCGCATCCGTCAGATCCAGGGCTACCTGGGCGACAAGGAGATGACGAACAAGCTGGTGAACGAAGTTGCGCCCCGGTACTCGGCCCGCAACGGCGGCTACACACGCATCCTCAAGTTGGGCGAGCGCCACGGAGACAATGCTCCGATGGCACGCATCGAGCTGGTCTAGTACCGGCGGCGCCAAGCGCCTTTCCATCATGAACAACGAGACTCCCGGGCCCGCCGTCAGGCGGGCCCGTCTCGTTGTGGCCTACCACGGCGAGCCCTTTCACGGCTTTGCGATCAGTCCGGGTGTGAACACCGTGGCGCGCACCATGACCGATGCGCTCCAGCAGATGACCGGCCACGACGTCGTGCTGACAGGTGCGGGTCGAACCGATGCAGGCGTGCACGGATGGGGACAGGTCGTGAGTTTCGATCTCCCCGGCGATCACGACCTTGCGCGCATCGCAAAGAGCCTGAACTCGATGCTCGAACCACACATCGTGATTCGTGAGGCATCGTGGACAACGAACGACTTCGATGCACGGTATTCGGCGTTGTGGCGGCATTACCGGTATCGCGTGCTCAACACTCCGACGGGAAACCCGTTCGAAACCGCAACGTCATGGCACGTCACGACCCCGCTCGATCTGCGAGCAATGCAACTGGCTTCCGATGCGTTCGTGGGTACGCACGACTTCTCGGCGTTTTGTCGTCGGCCCAAGAATTCGGGCGCCAGCAAGGATGCGCGGGAACCTTCGATGGAACGCCGTGTCATCAGTGCACGTTGGTCCGATGCGGGAAACGGCATGCTGCATTTCGAGATCCGTGCAAATGCGTTCTGCCAACAGATGGTCCGCTCGATCGTCGGCACGCTGATCGAAGTCGGTATGCACCGTCGCCGTGCGGGCGAGATGACCGGAATCATTCGGTCGCGTAGTCGTGCAATGGCGGCCCGTATTGCGCCACCACACGGCCTGTGTTTGATGGAAGTCGGATATCCCGAATGACGCGGCCACTGCGTGTTCTTGTGATGTCGACACCGGTCGGTGCGATCGGGTCGGGAGCGGGTGGTGGAGTCGAGATCACGGTTCGTGGCATCGCCGCCGGTCTCGTTGCGCGCGGCCACCACGTCGAGGTCGTTGCACCGGAAGGCTCCGCAGCGGTCGGAGTTCCGCTGCACGCGATCAAGGGTGCGACGCAGGCTTCAATGCAATTCGTCGATCGTGCAAGTGCGGTCGAAGCATCCGACGGTTCGGTGCTCGCCAATATGTGGACCTTCGTGCGCACCCGTCACCACAATTTCGATGTGGTGTTGAATCTTGCCTACGACGAACTTCCGTTCCGTTGCGCATCTCTTCTCGATCGGCCCGTGGCTCATCTCGTGTCGATGGGTTCGCTCACCGATGCGATGGACGATGCAATCATCTCGGCCCTTTCGTCGAATCCTGCGTCGATTGCAATGCACAGTCGAGCGCAAGCGGAAACGTTCGAGGGTGCCGCGTCGGTGACCATCGTCGGAGGGGGAGTCGACGCTCTCTCGTGTCGGTTCGTCGAGGCCTCGCACCCCGACGGCCGCGTCGGATTCGTTGGTCGTGTGTCTCGCGAAAAGGGACTCCGCGACGTCGTGGCTGCCAGCGCACTCGCCCGACGGCCGCTGCACGTGTGGGGCTACTTGCAAGACGAGAACGAGTTCGCGTCCGCCTGTGCGTCTGTCGACGGGGCGCGGGTCACTTATCGGGGGTTTGTCGACCCCGTGACCTTGCGTGGCGAACTTGGGGAGTGCGCGGCGTTGGTCATGGCCCCGAAATGGGTCGAAGCGTTCGGCAACGTTGCCGTCGAAGCGCTTGCCTGTGGGGTGCCGGTGGTCGCCTACCGGCGTGGCGGGCCGGCCGAGATCGTGGTCGACGGCGAGACCGGATACCTGGTCGAGCCCGACGACGTCGGGGCCCTGGCGGCAGGGATCAAACGGGTGGGGGACCTGTCCCGCGTCGCTTGTCGGCGCTCGGCCAGCGAGGAGCACTCGATTGGGGCGTTTGCCGCACGGGTCGAAGCCTGGCTCGACGAGGTGGTTCGGGCCGACGGGCGTGCCGATTTCAGCAGGACACCCCTATCCTTCTAAGGCCCCTTGTCGCACTCGGCGCAGGGTCGAAAGAGATCTCATGGGTACGTACTCTCCGAAAGCTTCAGAAATCACGCGCGCTTGGCACGTCATCGATGCCGAGGGCATGGTCCTTGGCCGCCTCTGCACCGAGGCCGCCCGCCTGCTGCGCGGCAAGCACAAGCCGATCTTCGCTCCGCACATGGACACCGGTGACCACGTCGTCATCGTGAACGCCGACAAGGTCGTCCTCACATCGGGGAAGGCCGAGCGCGAGATGGTCTACCGCTACTCCGGTTACCCGGGTGGTCTGAAGAGCGAGTCGTACCAGCACCTCCTCGATCGCAAGCCTGCCGAAGCACTGCGTTTGTCGATCGCCGGCATGTTGCCAAAGGGTCCGCTTGGTCGTCAGATGATCACCAAGTTGAAGGTCTACGCCGGTCCCGATCACCCGCATGCCGCTCAGAACCCCACTCCGGTGGTGCTGAAGAAGGCTGCCGCTCGCTGAGCGCTCATCCACACGAAAAACGACACAGGAACTATCAAGGAGACAACGTGGCAACTCAGCCGCTCACCCAGACCACCGGACGTCGCAAGGAATCGGTCGCGCGTGCGCGCCTGCGCTCGGGGTCGGGAGTCGTCACCGTCAACGGCCGCACCTTCGAGGATTATTTCCCGATGGCAACCCAGCGCATGGTCGTTGCCGAAGCATTGCGCGTCACCAACCTCGAGACCGTCTATGACGTCGATGCAACCATCCATGGTGGCGGCGTCAACGGCCAGGCCGGTGCGCTGCGCATGGCCATCGCCCGTTCGCTCGTCGAACTCGACGAGGAACTGCGTCCTGCTCTGAAGAAGGCCGGTCTTCTCACACGCGACGCCCGTCGCAAGGAAAGCAAGAAGTACGGCCTGAAGAAGGCCCGTAAGGCGCCCCAGTTCACCAAGCGCTGATACAGCTTGTTGCGTTTCGGCACCGATGGTGTGCGCGGGGTTGCCCGGCGCGAAATCACCCCGAGTGCAGTGCAGTTCTTCGCCCGCGCAGCCGCGCGGGCGTTGCGCTGTTCGGGGGTCGTGGTCGGACACGACCCTCGTGAATCGAGCCCCGAGTTGGCTCTCGCGGTGGCCGAGGGTTTTCTCCTCGAAGGTGTGGAAGTCGATTTCGTCGGAATGGCCCCGACACCGGCGGTTGCCTTCCTCGCGCAGCAATCGGGCACCGCTGCAGCGGTGGTGACCGCTTCGCACAACCCCTACACCGACAATGGCCTGAAGTTCTTCCGTTCCGGTGGCACGAAGTTGAACGACGACGAGGAACAAGAAATCCAGCGCGTCTATGAGGCACTTGTCGCGGGTCGAGAAGGCTTCGTCGAACCTCGCAGAATCACGGGCTCCCGGTCGCTCGAGTCCTACGTCGACCACGTTGTGTCGGCGGGGGCGGATGTGGCGCGTGGTCTGCGGGTTGTTGTCGACTGTGCAAACGGGGCGATGAGCGAAGTTGCGCCGCGTGCATTTGCGCGTTTGGGTGCCGAAGTTCTGTTGTCGCACGCCGAACCGAACGGCACCAACATCAACGTCGCATGCGGGGCCGCCCATCCCGAAGCGCTCGCCGCGTTGGTGCGTGACGCATCGTGCGATCTGGGCGTCTCGTTCGACGGCGACGGTGACCGTCTCATTGCGTCGACTGCGTCGGGTGACATCGTCGACGGCGATCATTTGATCGCGCTCGCCGCCCTCGACCTGAAGTCACGCGGTCTTCTCGCGCGCGACTCGGTTGTTGTCACCGTGATGAGCAACATCGGATTCCACCGCGCAATGGCGGCGGCAAACATCAACGTCCTCACAACACCGGTCGGCGACCGTTCCGTACTCGTCGAGTTGGAACGTACCGGCGCGATACTCGGTGGCGAGCAGAGTGGACACATCATTCATCGCGATCGTGCAACGACGGGCGATGGCTTGCTTGCCGCCATTGAACTGATGTCGATGCTCGGTCGAACGGGCCGGTCGCTCGACGAGGCTGCACGCACGGCGATGACCTCTTATCCCCAGGTGCTGGTCAACGTGAAAGTTACGGGCGATGCAAAGAAGGTGGCGGAGTTGTGCGCCCCTGTCATTGCGGATGTCGAGCGTGAACTCAACGGTCGGGGTCGCGTGCTGGTCAGGCCAAGCGGCACCGAACCGTTGCTCCGCGTGATGGTCGAGGCGCAGGACGACGAAACTGCCCGACGATTTGCCAACCGAATTGCCGAACACGCCGCAAAGACACAGGGGTAAACTCCAGTTCATGTGCGGCATCATCTGCGTGCTCAGCCGCAAGGCTTCGCGGCCCACGCCCGGTCGCGACGAGATTCTCGGGCTGCTTTCGCGGGGACGCGAGATCCTTGCCGCTCGCAGTTCCACCGCCGTCGGCGACGCGGTCGCGCTTCTTGCACAGGCCGACACTTTGTTGCGCGGCGAACCAGGGGTACGCGCACTTGTCGGAAACCGTGAGTTGGCTTCGGGGATTGCTGCTGCGGTGCAGGAAATGTTGCCGCTCGTTGTGGCAATCGAAGCCGACCTGGAATCGTCCGACGACGCGCACGCCATCGAGGAATCGGCCGAGTCGATCGCGGCGGCCAAGGACGCACTGTGGTCGCTGCGCAACGACAGGCTGCGCACCGCTCGCGAAGTCGAGGCCCTGGCTGGATTGCAGGCGACACCCGAGGCGCTCGATGGGTATCTCGCAATTCAGCAGTCGCTGTCGGCAATCGACCGCATGGAAGTACGCGGCCGCGACTCTGCGGGCATCGGAGTTGTCGTGTGGGCTCACGGACTCACCGCCGACAGGTTGCCCGCAGGCGTTTCATGGGCCGACCGGTGCAACGATCCGTTGTTCGTGTCACGGTCGTTGCGAATCACGAATGACGTTTGGACGTTCGTCTACAAAGCAGCTGCCGAGATCGGTGAACTTGGTGACAACACCCGTGCCATCCGACGCGAGGTCATGGCCGACGATGTTTTGCGCCACGTTCTCGCCCAGCCCGGTGCACGTGTGACAATCATCGGCCACACCCGTTGGGCAAGCGTTGGCATCATCTCCGAACCCAACGCCCATCCCGTCACCGGCGAAGAGGTCGACCGTCCGTCTCCCCTCGTGCTTGCAGTGTTGAACGGCGACGTCGACAACTACGCCGACCTCAAGGTTGAACACGGCCTCAGCGTTGCCGAACCAATCACCACCGACGCAAAGGTGATCCCCAGCCTCGTCGCACGCCAACTCGAAGACGGCACCGACCTGAGCGATGCCTTCGTTGCCACCGTTCGCCAATTCGAGGGCTCCGTCGCAATCGCAACCGTCTCGGCGGCAGAACCGGATCGCGTCATGTTGGCACTGAAGGGCAGCGGCCAGGGTATGTGCATCGGTCTTGCCGAAGATGCATTCATCGTGGCAAGCGAGCCCTACGGCACCGTCGAAGAGACCAGTTCGCTCGTTCGCATGGATGGCGAGCGGGGCGAGATCATCGAACTGCGCTCCGCGGCCGCGGGTCGGCTCGAAGGAATGCGACGTTTTCTGTACGACGGAACCGTGGCACCGATGTCGACCGACGACCTTTCGTCGGCCGGTGTCACGACACGCGACATCGACCGTGGTGATGCGCCGCACTTCCTTTTGAAAGAGATTCTCGAGGCCCCCGAGAGTTTCCGCAAGACGATTCGTGGGCGCATTCACGAGCATGGCGGTTTGTTCGTCGCCGATCTCGACGACGACGTCTTCCCCTCGGCGTTGCGCCGAGAGCTCGCCGAGGGTCGCATTCGTCGCATCCGAATCATCGGCCAGGGCACCGCGGCGGTCGCCGGCAGCAGCATGGTTTCGTTGCTGGTCGCACTCACCGGTGATGCAATCGATGTCGATGCCCTCACGGCAACCGAATTCTCCGGGTTTGGTCTCAGCCCCGACATGTCCGACACCCTCGTTGTCGCCGTCAGTCAAAGCGGTACCACCACCGACACAAACCGCACCGTGGATCTGGCACGTGCTCGCGGTGCCAGGGTGGTTGCAATCGTGAACCGTCGCAACAGTGATCTGGTTCTGCGTGCAGACGGGGTGTTGTACACCTCCGACGGACGCGACATCGAGATGAGCGTCGCAAGTACCAAGGCGTTCTACGCACAGGTGGCCGCAGGCTCGCTGTTGGCATGTGCAATCAGCGATGCCGCAAATCTTGGTTCGGCGGCGCTGCGCAGCCGTGTTCTCGGCGCATTGCGCAATGTGCCCGATGCGATGCGTACGGTGATTGCCCAACGTCCGGCCATCGCCGATGCGGCGCGTCGCCATGCGCCGGCCAAGCGTTACTGGGCGGTCGTCGGCAATGGAGCCAATGCAGTTGCGGCACACGAGGTGCGAATCAAGTTGTCCGAACTCTGCTACAAGTCGATCTCTTGCGACATCACGGAGGACAAGAAGCACATCGATCTTTCGTGTGAACCGTTGATCCTCGTCTGCGCAGCCGGTCTCGAGGGTGGAACCGCCTCGGATGTGGCGAAAGAAATCGCCATTTACCGCGCCCACAAGGCGACACCGATCGTCGTGGCGACGCAAGGCGAACAGCGCTTCGACGCCGCCAGCGCCGTGCTCAACGTTCCCGAGATCGAGCAGTCCGTTGCGTTCATTCTGTCGGCGATGGTGGGGCATCTCTTCGGCTACGAAGCCGCGCTTGCAATCGATGCAACGGCCCGCCCCCTGCGCGAGATCCGAGAAACCATCCGCGACGTCGTTGCAACGCATGCCGACGCCGCGAGCCTCGTTGCCGCGGTCAGTCATGAAGTTGCGGCGCCGGCTTCGCGATTCCGTGACGCGCTGCTCACCGGCCAGTACGACGGCACGCTCGAGGCATCGACTGCGGTTCGCCTCAGTTCGGTGCTGGCCGATCTTCAGTCGCGCAACCCACTCGACTCCTACCAACGCCAGTCGGGCAAGGTTGTGACGCCGGTTGTTCTGCTCGATGATCTCACCGCGGCTCTCACGCGGGCGATCGATGAATTGACCCGTCCCGTCGATGCGATCCGCCACCAGGCCAAGACCGTCACCGTGGGCATTTCGCGCAGCGACGAGGGCCTCATGGATCGGGCACTTGTTCAGGCGGTTGTTGCCGCAGGGGCATCGCGCGACCGGCTCACGTATCGCACGCTCAAGGTTCTTGCCGACCTCGATGCCGCCGTGGCGTCGATCAACGGCTACACCCGCTATCGCATCGAAGGCGGCGACGCGGATGACGCCACCATCACGATCATCGACCGCGCCGGCCTCTCCAAGGACCTGAAGTCGCGCGTTGATGGAACCGCGACACTGGTCGGTACCAAGCACCGCGTGGCACGCGACCAAGAGGTTCTCGTCACTCGCGGCCGCTCGGATGGCCGCACCGTCGTGTTGGTGCCCGAGGTGAAGTCCGGTGAGACAACCGGTGTCACTTTGTTGCACGTCACCTTCCACCCGACGCTCGACGCGCCGACAATGAAGTCGGTACTTGCGGGTTACGACGATCGTTACAACCGGCTTGTCGACTGGGTCAAGGAAACCGAGAACGAGTTCCGTGACGACCTGCTCGCCGATCTCCCGGTGGCCGATGCCCTCATTGCGCCGATCTCCGAATCCGCCGAGCGTTGGCGCTCGCGTTGAACCAATGAAGGGAATCGGAGTCGACGCCGTCGACGTTGCGCGGTTCCGTTCGGCGCTCGACCGCACTCCAACAATGCGACGTCGCCTTTTCACCGACGAAGAGATCGCGCTTGCCGACGAACGGGGCAATGACGCAGCGACCCTGGCCGCCCGGTTTGCCGTACGCGAAGCAACGATGAAGGCCCTGGGCGTGGGTCTTGGCGCCTTTGATTTCCACGATGTGTGGGTCCGCAAGGCGGCGAGCGGAGCACCCGAGCTGGTGGTATCCGGACGGGCCGCGCAACTTGCAACCGACCGGGGTGTGAACGGCTGGCATCTGTCTCTCAGCCATACCGACACGGTCGCCATCGCGGTCGTCGCCGCGCTCTGAGCCGTACGCTGACACCGTGCAGCCGGTTCTCTCGCCCGACCAGATGCGACACGTCGATGCGAACAGCGATACCTCGTTCGACGTCCTTGTCGAACGTGCCGGCCACGCGGTGGCTCATGCCGCTCGATTGTTGATGGGCGGCACGTACGGTCGTCGGGTCGCGGTGGTTGCGGGCAAGGGGAACAACGGTGCCGACGGCAGGGTGGCGGCGCGTCGTCTCGAAGAGCGTGGTGCCCGGGTTGTCGTCTTTGATGCCGAGCGTGCCCCAATGCTGCTTGCCGACTACGACCTCGTCATCGACGCCGCCTACGGCACCGGATTTCGGGGGGAGTACTTCGCCCCCGACACCAAGATTCCGGTTCTTGCCGTCGACGTGCCGAGTGGAATCGACTCACGAACAGGCGAGGTACGCGGCCGTCCCGCACGAGCGACGGCAACGGTCACGTTCGGTGTGTTGAAGCCCGGTCTCGTGCTCGAGCCGGGACGGTCGTACGCGGGTGAGGTCGGAATCGCCGACATCGGATTGCGCATCGAACGAGCCGTCGATGTTGATGCGCGTGTTCTTGGCGTTGTCGAACCCGATGACGTGGCGGAGTGGATCCCACGCAGGGATGTTGCGGCCCACAAGTGGAAGAACGCAGTACGTGCAATTGCCGGTAGTCGTGGGATGCCCGGTGCTGCACGATTGGCCTGTGCCGCTGCATACCGATCGGGAGCGGGCATCGTTCACTTGTCGAGTCTCGGCATTGCCGGCGACGTCGAGGTGCCAACCGAGGTCGTGTACCGGCAATTCCCCGAGGTGGGTTGGGCGCGTGCAGCACTTTCCGACATCGACAGGTTTGCTGCCGTGCTCGTCGGGCCGGGCATCGGTCGTGGTGACGAATTGGTCGACGATCTCGTCGAGTTTGTCGGTGGGTGTCCGAGGCCGCTGGTCATCGATGGTGATGGTCTCACCCTTCTCGGCGCATCGCGCGACGGGCGCCACGGTGACGCTCCCGACGTGATCGCACGACGCAATGCACCGACCGTGCTCACACCCCACGACGGTGAATTCAGCGCGCTCGTCGGGGCGCCACCCGGGGTCGACCGAATCGCGGCCGCGCGCGAGGCAGCGGTTCGTCTCGGTGCCGTCGTGCTGTTGAAGGGTCCAACGACAGTCATTGCCGAACCGAACGGCGATGCTCTCATCGTGGCATCGGGTGACGAACGTCTGGCGACCGCGGGGTCGGGTGACGTCCTCACGGGGATCATCGCCGCCTACCTGGCGCGTGGTGCAACGGCCCTGCACGCTGCTGCGGCCGGCGCACATGCCCATGCAGCCACGCTTCGGGATCTTCCCGAATCGGGCATTGTCGCAAGCGATCTGGTCGGGGAATTGAACCACCATGACTGACCACAAGCCGATCCGTTGGGCGTGGGCCGAGGTCGACCTTGGTGCCTACGAACACAACATCGCAGTTTTGCGACGAATGGTTTCACCGTCGGCAGTGTGGGCCGTGGTGAAGGCCGATGCCTACGGTCACGGTGCGGTTTCAATGTCGGGTGCTGCCGTGGCAGCCGGTGTCGAGGGCCTGTGTGTCGCCCTCACGTCCGAGGGCATCGAACTACGTCGCGCAGGAATCGAAGCTCCGATTCTCGTTCTCTCGGAACAACCCGTCGACGACATTCCGCAGATCGTGGCGAACCGGCTGACGCCCACTGTTTATCGCACCGACTACGTCGATGCGCTTGCCGCCGAGGTCGCTCGCCGCGGCATGCAACCGATCTCCGTCCACGTGAAGGTCGACACCGGCATGCACCGAGTCGGGTCGAATCCGCACGACGTCCCGGTTCTCATCGAACACATCAAGGGCCATGGAACCTCCCTGCGCCTTGCAGGTGTGTACACGCACTTTGCAACAGCCGACGAGCCGTCCCACCCCTCAAACATGCTGCAGGCCCAACGCTTCGACGAAGTGATCGCCGAACTTGCGCCGCTGCCGCACGGTGTTGCCCTGCATGCAGTGAACTCGGCCGGCGCAATGTCGATGCCGACACAGCGCCACAGTTTCGTTCGCGCCGGAATCGCAACATACGGGATTCTGCCGGGAGACGGCGTTGCCGAATTTTGCGCCGATCTGCGCCCGGTGATGTCACTGCGTGCCCGTGTCTCGCGTGTGCACCGCATTGCTGCCGGTGAGGGTGTCTCGTACGGCCATCGCTTCGTTGCACAACACGACACCACCATCGCGACTCTTCCCATCGGCTACGCCGACGGCGTTCCGCGCAGACTGTGGTCGCAGGGCGGGGCGGTCCTCGTCGGTGGACGCCGCCGGCCAATCGTGGGCGTGGTCACGATGGATCAGTTGATGATCGACTGCGGTGATGACGAGGTGGACGTTGGCGACGAAGCCGTTCTCATCGGCCGGCAGGGAAACGAACGGATCACGTCCGAAGACTGGGCGAGGGCCCTCGACACCATTGGTTACGAGGTGACCTGCGGTATCGGACCGCGCGTGCCGCGCATCTACACCCGTAGCGTGTAGTGCGGTTGGCCCACCATGTATCTCCACGCAGACACCCTCGACGACACGACGGACATCGCCCGAATTCTCTCGGGCTTTCTCCGCACGGGCGACATCGTTGTTCTTGCAGGTGACATGGGCACCGGAAAGACGGCTTTCACGAAGGCTGCATCGGCTGCACTCGGTGTCGTCGAGCCCGTGACGTCACCCACCTTCAATCTTGTGCACACCTACGAAGGTGATGGCATCTTGGTTCATCACGTCGATCTGTACCGCTTGTCACGAACCGATGAAATCGAGGATCTGGCGATCGACGAATTGGCCCGCACCGGCGTTGTCTTCGTTGAATGGGGTGATGTCGGCGACGATCTCATCGGTGACCACCTCGAGATCAAGATAGCGATCGGTGAAACCGACGCAGAACGTGATTTTTCCCTGCGCTCGGTCGGTCGACGTTGGGACGCGCGATGGGAAAAATTGTCGGTTGCGCTGGCCCCGTACGTTTTCGATGAATGGGGCGCGCCATGAAGCTGTTGGCAATCGACACGGCCACCGAGCAGGTCAGCATTGCGGTTGGCAACGCCACGCACGTTTCGGCGGCGATGCACGTTGCAAGCGACCGACGCCACGTCGAAGCACTGGTTCCGGCCATTCAGTTGTTGCTGGGAAACCTCGGTCTCGACATCCACGATCTCAGTGCGATCGCTGTCGATGTGGGGCCCGGCCTCTTCACCGGCATGCGTGTCGGATTGGCAACCGCCCAGACGTTGGCCGATCTTGCCGAGATCCCACTTGTCGGTGTCAACAGCCTCGAGGTCGTTGCGCACGGCGCCCGTACAGTCTCGCCGCTCGACGTTGACGATGTCGACGTCGTGGTGCCGATTCTCGACGCACGGCGCAGCCAGGTGTACTGGTCGATGTTCCGCAACAACTTCAGTGAAACCAACCCACTCGACGAGGTTCGTCGACCGCGGGTGGGTGACGTCACCGAACTCGTCGAGGACATCATGGATCGCGGACAACGGGCCCTGGTTGTCGGCACCGGTGCCGAGCGTTATGCCGAGCAGATCGCGGCAAGTCCCGAGTCGGTGCGCATGGGCCAAAAGTCGGGCCTGCAGTCGTTCGCCTTCAACCCGCACGTCCCGCATGCTTCGGTGTTGCTTGCCCTTGCCGCTGCACGGGTCGACAAGGGGTCGGTCGGTGCGAGCATCGAGCCGATGTACCTGCGTCCACCCGACGCCGAGATCAACTGGACGACACGATGAACCCGGTGCTCGACATCGAGCTCATGCGCAGGCGACACCTGAGGCAGATCATGCCCATCGAAGAAGTTGTTTACCCGCGACCCTGGAGCCTCGGAGTCTTCAACGCCGAGCTCGACCTTGCCAAGCGTGGAGAACGCTTTTACATCGTCGGCACCATCGACGGCCGTCTCGTTGGTTATGCGGGCCTCTTGTTCACGCCCGACGATGCGCACGTCACGAACATCGCTGTTGATCCCGATTGGCAGCGGCGCGGAATCGCCACCGATCTTCTTCTCGAATTGTGTTGGAAGGCAAGGGAACACGGCAGCCAAGGGATGTCGCTCGAGGTGCGCGTCAGCAACGAAGCGGCCCAGGCGTTGTACGCACGGTTCGGTTTCGTTCCCGCCGGCGTACGGCGCAAGTACTACGAGAACGTCGAGGACGCCATTGTCATGTGGTGTCACGACGTCGGCTCGCCCGAACAGGCTCACCGCCTGCGCGACATTGAAGATGCCCGTCGCATGGCGGTTGAACGGAGCGCACAGTGAATCCCGTTGTTCGCGTCGACGAGTCGACGGTGATTCTCGGCATCGAGACGAGTTGCGACGAGACCGCTGCTGCCGTTGTGATGGGCGGCACCGATGTGCTCTCGTCGGTTGTGTCGAGTCAGATCGACATTCACGCGAAGTTCGGTGGTGTGGTTCCCGAAATCGCCAGTCGTGCACACCTGGAAATCATTCGTCCGGTGATGGCCGAGGCGCTCGAAAACGCCGGTATTCACCACGATCGAATCGACGCAGTCGCGGTCACCGTCGGCCCCGGCCTTGTCGGCGCGCTGCTGGTCGGTGTGGCCGCTGCCAAGGCAACGGCGTACGCACTCGATCGGCCACTCGTGGCCGTCAACCATCTCGAAGCCCATCTCTATGCCGCACTGCTCGACGACCCGAACCTCGAGTTTCCCGCGGTTGTTCTGCTCGTGTCGGGTGGCAACACCCTGTTGCTGGCGATGGACGCACCGGGCAGCTACCGCCTTCTTGGCGCGACCATCGACGACGCCGCGGGTGAGGCATTCGACAAGATCGCTCGCTTCCTCGACCTTGGCTATCCGGGTGGGCCGGCCATCGATGCAGCGGCACTGTCGGGGAACCCCACTGCCGTCGACTTTCCCCGCGCGATGCTGCACGATGGTTTCGATTTTTCCTTCAGCGGACTGAAGACCGCGGTCATGAACCACGTGCGACGTCATCCCGACGTCTCATCCAACGACATCGCAGCCAGTTTCCAGGCGGCCGTTGTCGATGTCCTCGGCACAAAGTTGATGCGCGCTGCGCGGGCCACATCGGCGCGCACCGTCGTGCTCGGTGGTGGCGTTGCAGCCAATTCGTTGTTGCGCAGTGAGGTCGAGCGTCTTGCCACTGAGGGTGGCTACAGGGTTGCGCTTCCCAGCAGGGCAATGTGCACAGACAACGCCGCAATGATCGCCGCCGCGGGTTGGTACCGCTTGCGTGACCACGGGGCCTCGGGTCTCGACGTCGGAGCGATTCCGAATCTGGCACTCGTCGCGGACACCGTACGTACCAATCGCGCAGCAAGCCAACGGACGAAGCGGTGAGCGTGTCGTTGCAACTCGGCCCGTACACGGTGTCGCCACCGGTCGTTCTCGCGCCCATGGCCGGCGTCACGAATGCGCCGTTCCGTGCGCTGTGCCGCGAATTCGGACCGGGTCTTGTCTACGTGAACGAAATGGTGATGGCCACCGCGCTTGTTCACGGCAATGCACGCACCCGTCGCATGGTGACCTTCGGTGACGATGAGTCACCGCGCAGCTTGCAGCTGTACGGATCCGATCCGGTGATGATGGGTGAGGCTGCGGCACGACTTGCGGAGAACGACCTTGTCGATCACATCGACATCAACTTCGGCTGTCCCGCGGCGAAAGTGACGCGCCGGGGCGGAGGTGCTGCTGTTCCGTTGAAGCGCAATCTCTTGCGGGCGATTCTGCGCGAGACGGTTCGCAATGCAAACGGCATTCCCGTCACGTGCAAGTTCCGCATGGGAATCAGTGACGACCTCATCACGTATCTCGACACGGGCACCATTGCAGCCGAAGAGGGCGTTGCGTGGATTGCGTTGCATGCGCGCACGGCCGAGCAGCACTATGCGGGACATGCCCGTTGGGATGCCATTGCCGAGCTGAAAAGGCACGTCCCGTCGATGCAGGTTCTCGGCAACGGCGACATATGGGATGCGCGCGACGCACTGAAGATGATCGACCACACCGGTTGTGACGGCGTCGTTGTCGGCCGTGGATGTCTGGGTCGGCCGTGGCTGTTCCGCGATTTGGTTGACGCGTTCTCCGGGCGTGCGGTTGCCGATCCACCGCCCCTTGGTTTCGTGCTCGATGTGATGTTGCGACACGCACATTCATTGGTTGATTTTTCGTTCCCCGGCAAGGGCATCCGCGAGTTTCGCAAGCACACCGGTTGGTATTTCACCGGCTATCCCGTCGGTGGGGAAGTGCGGCGTCGTGCCGCACAGGCCGACACCGTTGAACAACTCGAAGAGCTCTTTGCCGAACTCGACCGCGACATCACGGTCGTGCCGAACGGTGAGCGCGCAACGCGTGGTCACACGAATGGCCCGATTCGTGTCGCGCTGCCCGAGGGTTATCTCGACACTCTCGACGACCTGACGCCGCCCGATGACGACAAGGTCGCTGCCCTCAGCGGTGGCTGACACCGTGATGTCGTCGCGGCAGTTGGTTCTGGCTTCGCGGTCGCCGCGACGTATCGAACTGTTGCGCCGCATCGGCCGAAATCCGATCGTCGACCCCGCCGACATCGACGAGACGATGCATGCGGGGGAGTCGCCGATCGCCTACGTCGCGCGACTCAGTCGCGAAAAGGCAACGGTGGTTCTCGCCCGGCACCCCGGTGCCGTGGTGCTCGGAGCCGATACTTGCGTCGAGCTCGACGGAGTGGTTCATGGGCAGCCCGCCGACCGTGACGAGGCGCGTCGGACGCTGCGGGTGTTGTCGGGCCGCACGCACAACGTCCACACGGGAGTGACCGTGGCCGACGCCGACCGGCACGAGACCTTCGTCGACACGGCCCGGGTGACGTTTCAGCCCCTCAGCGACCAGGTGCTCGACTGGTACCTCGACACCGGTGAGCCCTTCGGCAAGGCGGGTGCCTACGCGGTTCAGGGCCACGGCGGGGTCCTTGTCACCAGGGTTCAGGGTCTCATGTCGAGTGTCGTCGGCCTACCCCTCGGCCCGGTTGCGGCCCTCCTCGCCACATTCGACCTTTAGCACTCACCGGCTCCGGTTGCTAACGCCCGTCGGCCGGCCGTAGCATTGGCACTCGCTTCCCCCGAGTGCTAACTGCCCCGTGGGAGAGCTCCAGAATTCCCACTCGAAAAGAAGCCACATGGAGGCT
>CAZKVD010000036.1:0-3811 GCA_964556145.1 uncultured Bifidobacterium sp.
CTCACCAACATCCGCGCCGGCCAGAACCGAAAGATGGGTGTTCCCGGCCCCGAGGGTTCGATCGGCAAGATGGAGTCGGCCAACTTGAACAAGGCGATCTACGAGTTCGCAATGAACCTGCTCGGCCCCGAGGGCATGCTCTACGGCAGCTACGAGATGATTCGTCCCGACACCGCAATGGGCTTCGAGACCTACCAGAAGGCCTTCCTGCGCAGCCGCGCCAACTCAATCGAGGGTGGCACGACCGAAGTGATGAAGAACATTCTCGGCGAGCGCGTGCTCGGCCTTCCCGGCGACGTCCGCGTCGACCGCGACGTCGCGTGGAGCAAAGTTCCGAGGAACTAGGAACCCATCGGGAAGGTTCCGAGGAACTAGGAAGCTGTGCTGAGAAGCACGCCCAAATAGAGCGCGCCGAGAGACGCCAGCAGACCGATCGCGCCGCCCAGTGCGAGCACCAGCTTGCTCTTGGTGTTTGCATGTGCGGCGGCGGCAAAGCCAGCGAGCATGACGACGACGATCTTGATTCCTAGGGTCACGTGGTAGCTCGAGTCCATTGCCGACACGTCGATGTCGAGGATGCTCCACATTCCCGTTGCCACGACAACCGCAAAGGCCGGCCACGCCACGCGAGCGAAACCGTTTGCGATGGTTTTCAACGCTTCCGGGTTCATCTTGCGAACGCGCGGCACCAATCCACCGAGAACAATCTGTCCGCCGACCCACACCGCTGCCGCGAGCAGATGGATGAAAGTTCGCAGCGAATCAAGAGTGGGTTCGATCATGACGGGCTTCCCTTCGTCGAGGCGAGTGCGTGGAGAACGGTACTTGCGGCAATGTCGTGGTCGCGGCTCGCCGAGCGACCCGATGACGGGACACCGAGCATCGAATAGCACGCGGTCAATGTTGCGGCCTGAAGTTCGCGGATGTTCCGCGGTGGTGGGAAGTACTCGTCTTCCTCGGTGACGCGTACTTCTTCGATGCCGTTGCGCGGATTCAGCAGTTCAAGAACTTCGTCGACCAGTTCCTCGGGTGCCGAGGCGCCTGCGGTGACGCCGACGACGCCCGAGAGGTTGTCGGGAAGCTCGTCGGCGCGGTTGATCCGCAACACGGTCGGGCAGCCCGACTCGATGGCGAGACGTTCGAGGGCGCGAGTGTTGGACGAATTGGAGGAACCGATGACGACGATCGCATCGCAACGTGGCGCCATGGCTTCGAGTGCGCTCTGGCGATTGGTGGTTGCGAAGCAGAGATCGCTGCGGCCGGGCGACCATACGTCGGGGAAACGTTCGCGAACGCGAACCGCGACGCCCGACCAGTCGCGGTGCGACAGGGTGGTTTGAGCCAGCAATGCGACCGGCTCGTCGAATACGGGCAGTGCATCGACGTCGGCCACGGACTCGACGCGGCTGATGGCGTGTGGAGCGACAGCCATGGTGCCAACTGCCTCTTCGTGGCCTTCGTGGCCCACGTAGACGACTCGGTACCCCTTGTTCGCGCGGACCTTGACCTCGTGGTGCACCTTGGTGACGAGCGGACACACCGAGTCGACGACGTAACTTCCGCGACGACGTGCCTCTTCGACCACGGCGGGTGGGGAGCCGTGCGCCGACAACATGATCGGTCTGCCCTCGGGAACCTCGGCAAGGTCGTCGACGAACACAACGCCACGGGCCTTGAAGCGCTCGACAACGATCCGGTTGTGGACGATCTCGTGGTAGCAGTACACGGGGGGCTCGAAGGTGCGCACGAGCCAACTGAGGGCCTTGATTGCCATCTCGACACCCGCGCAGAAACCCCGCGGAGCGGCAAGCAGCACCTTGTCAACGTTCGTGTCGGACACCGCTTCCACGGTACTTCTCGGCGTCACCGTTAGCCTGACCTTGTGAGTGATTCGGTCGACCTCAGTGCCCGAATCACCGAGGTGATCACCGGTTCACCGGCCGACCTCGCCGGCGTGCGTGTGGGTGACGTGGTTGCCATGGTCAACGACCGTCCGATTCGCGACATCATCGAGTGGCACCACCAGGTCGACGAGGATTTCGTGGCCCTGCGAATCGACCGGGGCGGGATGATGGTTGATGTCGAAGTGGAGAAGGCCGCCGGCCAGCCGCTGGGGGTGTCGATAGCCAGTGCGGTTTTCGACCGCGTGCAGACGTGTGACAACCACTGTTCGTTTTGCTTCATCTATCAGTTGCCGAAGGGGCTGCGCCGCAGTCTGTACCTGAAGGACGACGACTACCGGCTCAGTTTTCTCTTCGGCAACTTCACCACGCTGACGCGATTCACCGAAATGGACGTCGAGCGCGTGGTCGACCAGGCATTGTCACCGCTTCACGTCAGCATCCACGACGTCGATCCGTGGGGCCGCGCCGAAATGCTGCGAAACGAACGCGGAGCAATGAGCCTGCGCTGGTTGCGCGCACTCCTCGACCACGGCATCCACGTCCGTGCCCAGATCGTGCTGTGCCCCGGGGTAAACGATGGTCGGGTTCTCGAGCGAACCTTTGCCGGGATCCTCGACCAGTTTCCCGAACTCGATGCGGTGGCGGTCGTTCCGCTTGGTCTCAGTCGGTTCAATCCTGAAGCCACTTTGCGAGTGCACACGGCAGACGAAGCGAAGGACGCAGTTCAGTTGGTCGATCGCTGGCGGGCGATCGCCACACAGGTTGTCGGCCATGCAATGTTCTGGGCGTCGGACGAGTTGTACCTTCGGGCGGGGCATGCCATGCCCGATGCCGGCGAGTACGGCGAGTTCCCGATGTACGAAGACGGCGTAGGCATCGTTGCGAGCTTCATCGAAGAGTTCGAGGGCCGCCGCAAGGTGGTGGTCGAACCAACATCTGGTTTCTTCGGTTCAGTCGACGGTGCAACCCCCGGTGGATACCGAGCCGAGCGGATGCCCGCGAACCCGGCAGGTGACACCGGTCTGCGTCCCGTCCGCGTCGCGCTGTCGCGCACTTCGACGACGAAGGATCGTGGCACGACGGGCATCCTCACCGGCGAGTACGCCGCGCCCGTGATTGCGGAACTCGTGCAAAAGTCGGGCTCGAAGGCCATCGTGATACCCGTCCGAAACGAATTCTTCGGTGGCAACACCGCCGTTGCCGGATTGATGGTCGGCGCCGACATTCAACGCGAGATCGCTGCTCACCCTGAAGTGGGCCAATTCTTGTTACCTGACGTGTGTTTGTCCGAGGGGAGATTCCTCGATGGCACGACATTGGATGATCTTTCGCCCAATGTCACCGTGGTTCCGACCGATGGAGCCTCGTTGCGCCGTATCCTCGAGCGTCCCCTATGAAACCCCATGTCGTGATCGTCGGCCGGCCCAATGTCGGCAAGAGCACCCTCTTCAACCGCTTCGTCGGCGGGCAGGTTGCCATCGTCGAAGACCGTCCCGGCATCACCCGTGACCGCAAGACCCACGATGCCAACTGGCTCGGGTGCGAGTTCTCGGTCACCGACACCGGCGGCTGGATGCCCGGAGGATCCGAGCTCGACGAAAAGGTGTCGCGTCAGGTCGAGGCTGCGGTCAAGTCCGCCGACCTTGTTCTCTTCGTCGTTGACGCGTCGATCGGTGCCACCGACGACGACGAGCGAATCGCCACGTGGCTACGCCGCACAGGTCGTCCCGTTCTGGTTGTTGCCAACAAGGCCGACAACGAGCGACGCGAAACCGACCGTTGGAGTTTCCTCTCGCTCGGTCTCGGCGAGCCGTACCCCGTGTCGGCTCTCCACGGTCGACGTGCAGGCGACCTACTCGACGTCGTTGTGTCCGAGCTGGGCATCACCGACGTCGAGGACGCAGAGC
>CAZKVD010000036.1:3911-16237 GCA_964556145.1 uncultured Bifidobacterium sp.
CGAGGCCGAGGTCATCGAGGGGGGAGACGAGAACCCCGAACTCGAAGGCGTACCCCGCGTTGCAATCGTTGGTCGGCCGAATGTCGGCAAGAGCACCCTCTTCAACCGCCTGTGCGGTGAAGAGCGCAGTGTGGTTCACGACATGGCAGGCACGACCCGTGACGCCATCGACACCCTCATCGAAGCCGAGGAGGGACGCATCGTTCTCGTCGACACGGCGGGTATGCGTCGTCGCACCAAAATCGACGATGCAGCCGAGTACTACTCGCTTGTTCGTGCGTTGCGTGCCGTCGACGAAGCCGACGTTGCATTGCTCGTCGTCGACGCCACCCAGGGCATCACCAGCCAAGACCAGCGCCTCGCAGAGCGAATCGACGCAGCAGGAAGTCCGTTGATCCTGGTGATGAACAAGTGGGACCTCCTCAGCACCGAAGAGCGCGAAGAAGTCAGCGCAGAAATCGGCCGCAAGCTCTATTTCATCGGAGACGCGCCGGTTCTGCGTATCTCGGCCCTCTCGGGCAAGGGTGTGCACCGTCTCATGCCGATTCTCAGCGAGTCGATCGAGCAGTACCAGCGCCGGGTGCCCACACGTGACGTGAACCGTGTTCTCGCCGAGGCGCAGCAACGTCAGCCCGCTGCAGGCGGTGCACGCGTTCTCTATGCGCTTCAGGGAGCCGCCGACCCGCCCACGTTCACGTTGTTCGTGAACCGCGAGCTGCCACCCACGTATCTGCGGTATCTCGAACGCTTCATTCGCGAGGCCTTCAAGTTCGGTTCGACGCCTATCAAACTTCGCGTCAGGCGGAGGGCCGAGTAGTCATGCCGTGGTGCGAGGAGTGCGCGAAGTACTTTGCGCCCAGTGCCATGACCGATGACGGTCGCTGTCCGAAGTGCGGGAAAGTCGCCGACATTCCCGACGCTCACGGCCGCATCACCGCGAAGAACCTCGACCTCAAGGCTCTCGCCAAGGGTGACGACGAGTCCGGCGACGAGAAGGCTCCGTGGCACTTCAAACTTCTCATGACGGCCCTCGTTCTTTACCTTTCGTGGAGGGTTGTCGATCTCTTCAGGTAGTCTCTCGGCCGTACGGGCTGTGGCGCAGCTTGGTTAGCGCGCTTGTCTGGGGGACAAGAGGTCGTGGGTTCAAATCCCGCCAGCCCGACCATTTCTCTTCGCATGAAACGACTTGCGCCCCTTTTGATCGTCACAGCGGCTGTCGCATTGCCGTACCGGGTGGAGGCAGCCGGCCCGCCCATCCAGAGGATCGTGGTCGAAGTTCCGTCACCGTCCTCGACGGCTGGCACTCTGCGACTGGTCGAAGTTGTTGGTGGCGTCGAGAGAACCGTGCTGGGTCCGGTGGTTGCGCGAGTCGGGCGAAACGGTGTGAAACGTGACCGGCGAGAAGGTGACGGCACGACTCCGCTTGGCGAGGTGGAGATCACCGGGGCATTCGGGTCCTCGTCGTCACCGCGGGTGCAGATTCCCTATGACCGTGTGGCACGCGGCGACTGCTGGATTTCAAATGCGGCTGATGTGGCCTACAACACGTTGACCAAACGGACGCCCTGTGCCACGCCGAATGAGGACCTGTACCGCATTGCCACGGCGGGTCCGTACGAATTCGCACTGACGACGTCGTACAACACCTCGCCGGTTGTTCCCGGCAAGGGGAGTGCGATCTTCATCCACGTCCATTCGCGGGATGCGGCGGGTCGAACCAAGCCCACCAGCGGTTGCGTCAGCGTTGCTCGATCGGTGATGAAGCGACTGTTTGCCTTGTTGGACCCCGCAAAGATCCCGACGATGGTGGTGCGGGTCAGGCGTTGAGCACGTCGCTGCGGGTTGTCGTGAGCAACATGACACGCGTGACGCCCTGATCTTCCAGTCGGCGCAATCGCGAGTCCTCGGGATTGCACAGGTTCGGATCGAAGGCAAGCCACACCGTCGCTGCTAAGTCGCCCACTGATCGGTTGGCAACCGCGAGGATCTCATTGAGTCGGGGATGGTCGGCGCGAACATTGATGCCGCATCCTTCTGCCGCTGCCTTCTTTGCGAGCGTGACACTGTTCAGTCCAACGACGACGGGAATGTCGTGTCGTGGTTTCGGGAAACGAACGTCTGTGTCGTGATCGCCGTTCCAGATGCGACGGACCGTGCGGAGTGAATCGAGAAGTGTCAGATGTCGGGCGTCGATTGACGGCTCGAGTGTGGATCCGAGGGCGTCGTGTTCGGCAGCGAAGTATGTGCCGGGTGCGGCACCCGCGCCGAGGCCGAGAATGGCGCGTCCGTTGCTGATGTGGTCGAGGGTGGCCGTGGAGCCTGCGATGACGGGGGCCAGGCGAACGTGAACGTTGTTGACGAGGACGCCGAGGCGTACCCGGGACGTGCGTGCCGCGATGGCCCCGAGGAGGACGTGCGGGTCGAGCATTTCTCCCACGTTTTCCCGGGGGCGCAGGGTCGCGAGATGGTCGAGCACCCACACTGCGTCATAGGCGGAGTTGTCGGCACGCACGGCGGCGTCGAGAACTTCGTCGACGGGCGCAAGGGCCTGATTGATGTGCAGGTCTATGCGCACGTCAGCAGTCTTACACTGAAGTTCAATGTGCGGTCGTTTCGTGGCGTCGACTCCCGTGTCGACTCTTGCGTCGGTCTTCGATGCCGAGGTGGGTGAAGTCGACCTTCGTCCCAGTTGGAACGTGGCACCCACAACTCGAATTGCCGGGATCCGTGATGTCGATGGTCACAGACGAATCGACACGTTCGTGTGGGGTTTGATGCCGGCATGGCGACGCTCGTCACCAACGCCGCTGATCAACGCACGCGCCGAGTCGGTGACAGAAAAGCCCTCGTTTCGTCACCTCGTGCCGGCACATCGCTGCGTGGTGCCGATGACGGGCTACTACGAGTGGTTGACGACGAAAGAAGCCAAACGCAAGATCCCGTACTTCATTTCGCGTCGGGATGGCGGTCCGTTGGTCGTTGCGGGCCTGTGGGATGCCGGTGACGAGACGAGTGGGGGTTACTCGCGGGCCTGTGTCATCACGGTTGCTGCGAATGCCCAACTCGCCGAGATCCACGATCGCATGCCCGCTGTGTTGACCGGTGAGACGCTCGAGGCATGGCTCGAAGGCGACATGGCTGAGGCGGTTTCCGTTCTTGAGCCGTTGGATGACGATGTGCTGCACGCAGTCGAAGTGTCAACCAAGGTGAACTCCGTACGAAACAACGATCCGTCGAATGTCGAGGCTGTCGCCGGTCAGTTACCCGACAGCTTGTTCGACTGAAATCTCAGAACTTCAGATTGGCCTTGATGGCTTCGGCGTTGCGGCGCAGTTCGTCTGGGTCGGCGTGTGCCGCCGCGTTGGCGAAGGACACGTCACCCATGTCGTTGGCGGGGATGACGTGGATGTGGCAGTGGGGAACCTCGAAGCCGGCGATGATGAGTGCCACGCGGTTGCAGAAGAAGGCCTTTTTTTGGGCTTCGCCGACGGCATGGGCGGCCTCGAAGAGGCGGGTACGCGTGCTTGCGTCGACATCGGTCCATTGGTCGACTTCGGCCACGGGAACCACGAGGGCGTGGCCGGGCGAGATCGGATTGATGGTCATGAAGACGACGAGGTCGTCGTCGCGGTGAACGAACGTTCCGGGAATTTCGCCGTTGATGATTTTCGTGAAGATGGTTGTCATGCCAGGTAACCGCCCGATGCGCTGAAGACTTCGCCCGTACAGTACGAGGCGGCGGGGGATGCGAGAAAAGCGATGACTTCGGCAATCTCGTCCGGTGTGCCCATGCGACCCATGCCGATCTGCGAGACGATGACTGCCCGCATCATCTCCGAATAGTGGGAGAGCAGCGGCGTGTCGGTGTAGCCGGGGCATACCGCGTTGATGCGAACACCGAATTGTGACACCTCGGCCGAGGTGGCCTTGGTGAGCGCGATGATTCCGGCCTTGGCCACCGAGTAGTGGGGTGCCGACGCCGAGGGGCGCATACCGAGAATCGACGAGATGTTGATGATCGATCCCGTGCGACGTGGGGTCATGTGTGCAAGGGCCTCGCGGGTGCCGTAGAACACGCCGTAGAGATGCGTGCGAATCATCGTGTCCCAGGCGCCGTCGCTCATGTTGACGATGATGTCGAGTGGGCTCGCGTCGATCGTCGGGTCGAGTCGTGCCATCTGGTTGTTCACCATCTGCTGGAAACGGTCGTTGTCGGGTGGTGGCGCAATGCCCGCGTTGTTCACCATCACGTCGAGCGCACCAAAGGTGTCGATTGTCTTGCCGACGGCCGCGCGCACTTGTTGTGGGTCCGTGACGTCGCACGGCAGGGCGATGCCGCCGAGGCGCCGAGCCAAGTCATTGGCGGCATCGATGTTGATGTCGGCGACTGCGACGCGCGCGCCGCGATTGGTGAGAAGTTCCGCGGTTTTGGCCCCGAGGCCCGAGGCGCCACCGGTGATGAGCACGGATATGCCCTGCAGATCGAAGCCCGACAGAGAATCAGCCTGATTGTTTGCCCCCATGCGGCGAGACTAACCAGTCCGCAATGTGGCCCGGGTCTAACGTGTGATTCGTGTCGGATCTCTTTTCGCGTCGGAGCCTGTTGACGGTTCCGAATGCAATCACGTTGGTGCGTCTCGGTTGCCTGCCGATCTTTCTGTGGGCACTCTTCGGCAGGGATTCGCGTCTCGCGGCGGGCATCATCATCGGTTGTCTGGGTGCAACCGACTGGGTCGACGGATGGGTCGCACGCCGCTTCCATCAAACGTCGCCCTTCGGCGCTCTGTTCGACCCAACCGTAGATCGGGTGCTGTTCATTGTCGGCCTCATTGCTCTCGGTGCCGACGGTGCCGTACACATCGTGGTGGCCGTCTTGATTCTCGCCAGGGAGATCGGGGTTGGTCTCATGATGGTCGTAGCGACGGCCTTTGGCATGGAGCGGTTCGCGGTCACCTATCTCGGAAAATGGGCGACCTTCATCCTCATGTTTGCGGTGCCGGCCCTGACCCTTGCCGACTCCGGCATTGCCCTCGAGCCCCTGTTCCGCTTGGTCGGCTGGGTCCTGGTGGTCCCGGGATTGGTGCTGAGTTACGTGACCGCCGTCCAGTACGTGCCAAAGGTGCAAGAGCATTTACGCGCCGGCCGGAAGCGCCGAACTACGGTATGACCCATGCAGGTGCCCTCCGATCTCGTCTACAGCTCTGACCACGAGTGGATCCGCCGCAGCGGTGGAACGGTGAGAATCGGCATCACGGACTATGCACAAGATGCGCTCGGCGACGTCGTGTTCGTGCAGGTGCCTTCCGTTGGCGTGACGGTGTCGAAGGGGCAGTCGTTCTCGGAAGTCGAAAGCACGAAGTCGGTGTCCGATATCTACGCGCCGGTCGCGGGAAAGGTCGTTGCCGTCAACGATGCGTTGGGAACGACCCCGGAGCTCGTGAACTCCGACCCGTACGGTGAAGGCTGGATCTGCGAGATCGAGATGAGCAACGAGGCGGATCTTGCCGAGCTGCTCGACGCCGACGCCTACCGCGGCCTGACGGGGGCATAAACGCGTGTCCTACGTGTACTGCAACCGGTGTGCGCACCGGAACCCGCCCCAGGCGGCCTTCTGCAGCGTGTGCGGAGCCGTGCTCGACAGCGCCACCGACCGAACGATCACCCTCACGCGGGTCGATGCCCTTCAGGACTCGCCCGGACACGAAGATGACGTCATTTTTCGTACGTCCGAGGTGCCAGTCGGCGGCGCCGTGCTGGTGTCGCGCACCGGTGAGCAGTACGGCGACCGGTTTCCGCTGGGAATCGGTACGACGAACATTGGCCGCCATCCGAATTCAGACATCGTCCTCGACGACATCACGGTCTCGCGACGCCATGCACAGGTGGTCTATGCCGATGGCGCGTACGTCGTGCGCGACGTGGGGTCACTGAACGGCACCTACGTCAATCAGCAGCGCACTGACGAGACGCGGCTGTATCACGGTGACGAAGTTCAGGTCGGCAAGTTCCGTCTCGTGTTCTTTGATCGGTCGGAGTGATGATGACCGATCGGGGATACAAGAGCATCGGCGAGGTCCTCGGGTTGCTGCTCGAGGAGTTTCCGAACGTCACCATTTCCAAGATCCGATTTCTCGAGAGCCAGGGGCTCATCGAGCCCGAACGAACACCGTCGGGCTACCGCAAGTTCACCGACGCCGAAATCGAGCGTCTGCGTTACATCCTTCGCGAGCAAGAGACGAACTACCTTCCGCTTCGCGTCATTCGCGACCGCCTCGACGAGTCGGGGGCCATTCCTCGCGACCCGACATCACCCAACGCTCTTCCTGCTGCGTTGCGAGACCAGACCGTGGGCGACGTCAGCAGGGAATTGGCGCGGATCCACAAGCTCAACATTCCATCGGCGGAAGACGAGAGCACCGAGATCGAGATCGACCCCGTGGTACTGGCCGAATCCGAGCGTCTGCACCCGGCGGCCCGTCGTGCGATACCCCGACCCGCCCCCGTGCCGTCCGTGTCGACCCTTCCCGCTCCGATTGGGGGCCCGGTGTCCCACGAGGATCTGATCGAGGCGAGCGGTCTGAGTGAGCTGGAGATTCGGTCGCTCGAACAATTCGGGCTGATCGCTGCGCGTCAGGTGGGTGGCGACAAGTTCTACGAGGCGGCCGCACGCGACATCGCCGTTCTTGCAAAGGGCTTTCTCGATCTGGGGATCGACATCCGTCATCTCAAATCGTGGCGTCTCGCTGCCGAAAAAGAGGCTGCCCTCTTCGAACAGCGCCTGATGCCGTTGTTGCGCCAGAAGAATCCCGATGCACGCGCGCAGTCCGCCGACATCTTGACCTCACTCGTCGGTCTTGCGGGTGACCTTCGTCGCGTTCTGGTCCAACAGGCCGTTGGCCAATTCCTCGAACCCCGTCAGTAAGTAATCTTTCGCCATGGCTGATGTGGCGCGTGTCGAGGTGGTCGGTCTGCGTGTTGAGATGCCGTCGAGTCAGCCCGTTCTGGTTCTGCGCGAGCTCGAAGGTCGTCGTCGAGTGATGACCATCTACATCGGAGGGCCCGAGGCCACTGCCATCCACACGGCTCTCGAGGGTGCCAAGCCCCCTCGTCCCCTGACCCATGACCTGTCGCTGTTGTTGCTCGAGGCGGCGGGAACGTCACTTGAGCGCGTGACGATCACCGAGATCCGCTCCGAAACCTTCTTCGCCGACCTGTCGCTTCGCAGCCCCTCGGGCCCCGAGACGGTGTCGGGCAGGCCGTCCGATGCCGTGGCGTTGGCCCTGCGGGCCGGGGCCGATATTTACGTTGCGAGCGATCTGCTCGACGAGGTGGGCCGCGAGGTCAGCGACGAGTCGCCGGCGGAAGAAGAAGAGTCGGTCGTCGACGAATTCCGCGATTTTCTCGACACGATTTCGCCCGAAGACTTCTCCGATCCGACCTCGTAGACTCTCCTCCATGGGAGAGGGGTTCAGCGGCACGAAAGCCGCGCAGATCGTCGGCATTTCGTATCGTCAACTCGACTACTGGGCGCGTACCAACTTGGTGGCGCCGTCATTGTCGGCCGCGGCCGGAAGCGGTTCGCGTCGTGCGTATTCGTACGGAGATCTTCTCGAGTTGAAAGTCGTGAAGAATCTGCTCGATGCCGGAATCAAACTTGAATCCGTACGCGAAGTGTTCCGGTTCATGCGCGAGCATCTGCGTTCCGATGTCGTGTCGGCACACATCGTCATCAGCGGGTCGTCGGTGGTGCTGTGTGACGGTGACGATCTCATCGACGTGCTGCGCAACGGCCAGGGAGTTCTGAACGTTTTACCCCTGGCGGGTGTCAAAGATGACGTCGACGCCAGCATCGTTACCGTTGGGCGTCGGATCGAAGCCGATGCCGAACAGCGTCGCGCCGCCGGCATGTAATGAATCTGCGCACGACGGCACTCCATTCCGCTCATCTCGAACTCGGGGCCAAGATGGTTCCTTTCGGTGGGTGGGACATGCCCGTTTCCTATCCATCGGGCACGATCGAAGAGCACATGTCGTGTCGAAACTCGGCGGTGATGTTCGACGTGTCGCACCTCGGCACGGTTCGTGTCGAAGGACACGGCTCGCTCGATCGGTTGCAAGAGGTCCTCACGAACGACCTCGGCAAGGTGTCCGTGGGCCGGGCGCAGTACACGCATCTGCTCGATCCCGACGATGCGTCGGTGATCGACGACATCATCGTGTGGTGGGTCGGCGAGAACATTTTCGATGTGATGCCGAATGCATCGAACACCGATCGTGTGGTTCGCTATCTCGGTGGAGTCGATACCACGGCGACACGAAGCGTCATCGCGGTGCAGGGGCCGGGTGCGCGTGAGTTGGTACGCAGCGTGTCATCCGATGCGGCATCCGTCGGTCGGTTTCGCGTTGCTGAAGTGAATGTGTGTGGTGCGTCGTGCGTCGTGGCAGGTACCGGTTACACGGGTGAAGACGGAATCGAAATCGCGGTGCCGAACGACAGCGCACGCGCGGTGTGGAACGCGCTGCTCGCAGCGGGGGTCAAGCCAGCGGGTCTTGGTGCGCGCGACACGTTGCGACTCGAGGCTGGGTTGCCCCTTCACGGTCACGAGCTCGGAGCTGGCATCACCCCGCTGCAGGCAAATCTCAATTGGGTCGTTGGTTGGGGAAAGCCCCGCTTCCAGGGCCGTGTCGCGCTCGAGGCCGAGCGTGATCGCGGTGTTTCACGGGTCCTTCGTGGAATCTCCACCGAGGGTCGCCGGCCGGCACGCGAAGGAAGCACGGTGCGTTGCGCCGCAGGCGAAGGCGTTGTCACAAGTGGCAACTTTTCCCCGGTTCTCGGCCATGGCATCGCCATGGCGTTCCTTCCGCCACAAGTGGCCGAGGGTGAGACTGTCGAGATCGATGTGCGCGGAACCGCGCTGGCGGGTCGTGTCGTGGCGCTGCCGTTTGTCAGGAAGCAGGCTTCTGGGGCTTGATGCCCACCAGGTTTCCGACCGCGGCCATGGTTTGGAGCGCAAAGCCAACCTGGGGCATCACCGCACGCAGTGGGCCTTCGATGTCATCGAGCAGCGAGTTGATTCGCGTTGCGGCCGAGTTGAGATTCTTCATCGTTTCGGCGGTGTTCTCGAGGGTCTGCAGCAGCAGCTCGACCGAACGTCGCCCCTGATCGAGTGTCTTGCCACCTTCGGTGATGACTTTGGTTGCAAGCTCCACCGGATTGATCGCCAGCAACACGGCGATGATGTCTTCGAGGCCCGCAAAGGGATTGCTTGCAGCACCGTCGTCGTGCGTTGCGTCCCCGTCCAGGCCCATGGAGTCAGGCTACGCCATGGGAGGCGGCGTATTCCTCGAGGGGAGTGCACGAGCAAATGAGGTTGCGGTCGCCGGCAGCGGCGTCGATTCGCGACACCGGAGGGAAGTACGACCGCGACTGCGTCGCCAATGAAGGGTAGAGGCCAACGGCTTGGGGGTAGGTGCGGCCCCACGAATCGGTGGTGTCGGCGACGGTGTGTGGTGCGTGGCGCAGTGGCGAGTCGTCGATCGACAATTGACCCGCTTCGACGGCGGCAATCTCTGCCCTGATCGCCAACATCGCATCGACGAACCGGTCGAGCTCTGCCTTCTCCTCACTTTCGGTGGGTTCGACCATCAAGGTGCCAGCAACCGGGAAGCTGACCGTAGGTGCGTGGAAGCCGTGATCGATGAGGCGCTTGGCGACGTCGTCGATCGAAACGCCGGTGGACTTGCCGAGCGGGCGCAGATCGAGGATGCACTCGTGGGCGACGCGACCGTTCTCGCCCTTGTACAGAACGGGGTAGGCATCACCGAGGCGAACCGCGATGTAGTTGGCGTTCAGAATTGCACGCTGCGTCGCACGTCGCAGACCCGCGCCGCCCATCATCGCGATGTACATCCAGGGAATGGGCAGGATCCCCGCTGAGCCATGCGGTGCGGCGGACACGGGCCCGACTGCATGTTTGGTTGTTGCGGCGGGCGAATTGAACTCGACGACTGCGGGCAGGAACGGCGCGAGGTGGGCGCGCACCGCGACGGGTCCAACGCCCGGGCCGCCACCGCCATGCGGGATGCAGAACGTCTTGTGGAGGTTCAGGTGACTGACGTCGGCCCCGAACTTTCCGGGCTTGGCGAGACCCACGAGGGCGTTCAGGTTGGCTCCATCGACGTACACCTGACCGCCTGCGTCGTGCACCATGCCGCAGATGTCGACCACTGCGGTTTCGTAGACGCCGTGCGTCGAGGGGTAGGTGATCATCAGTGCTGCGAGACGACTGCCGGCGGTCTCGATCTGGCGCCGCAGATCTTCGACGTCGACGTTTCCGTGGTCGTCGCACTTCACGACGACGACCTTCATGCCTGCCATCACCGCGCTTGCGGCATTGGTGCCGTGCGCAGAGGAGGGGATGAGACAGACGTCGCGGTCGGTGTCACCGTTGGCCTGGTGGTAGGCGCGGATCGCCAGAAGTCCCGCGAATTCGCCCTGGCTGCCGGCATTCGGTTGCAGGCTGACCGCGTCGTATCCGGTGGCCTCGCAGAGCCAGTCCTCGAGTTGGGCGATCATCTCGAGCGAGCCGAGGCGGGATTCCTTCGGCGCGAAGGGATGAAGTGATGCGAATTCCGGCCAGGTGACCGGAATCATCTCGGACGTGGCATTCAACTTCATCGTGCACGACCCGAGCGGAATCATTGTGCGGTCGAGAGCAAGGTCCTTGTCGGCGAGTGACCGGAGATAGCGCAACATTTCGTGTTCGGTCCGGTGGGCGCGAAACGCACGGTGCTCGAGAAACGCGTCGGTGCGCAACGAGTCGAGAGGGCTCTCGAGTTCGGCATCCCACAGCTTGTCGATCTGGTCGGCGCAGCCGAAGAATCCGGCAATCGTGCGGATGTCGTCACGCGTCATGGTTTCGTCGATGGAGATGCCGACAATGTCGTCGTGCGTGTGTCGCAGGAACCAGCCCTCGTTGCGGGCGATGCGGATGATGACGTCGGCGTCGCCCTTTGGGTCGACTGTGAGGGTGTCGAACCAGGAATCGTTCGTCACCTCGTGGCCGGCCGCCTTCAGTGCAGCGGCGAGCACGGTGGTGTAGGCGTGGACACGCGAGGCGATCTCGATCAGGCCCTCGCGGCCGTGCCATGCCGCGTACAGGCCCGCCATGTTGGCGAGCAGTACCTGAGCAGTGCAGATGTTCGAGGTGGCCTTTTCCCGACGAATGTGCTGCTCGCGGGTCTGCAATGCGAGGCGCAGTGCCGGCCGACCGGCCGTATCGACGCTGACGCCGACAAGGCGCCCCGGCATCGAACGCACGTGTGATTCGTGAATGGCGAGGTAGGCGGCGTGCGGGCCACCCATGCCCATTGGTATGCCGAATCGTTGCGTCGTGCCGACAGCGGCGTCGAAGCCGAGAGCACCCGGGGGAGTGACGAGGCACAGCGCCAACAGGTCCGCGGTCGCGATGGCGAGTGCGCCGACCGAATGCGCATCGGCGACGATTTTTCGCAGTGCATCGGATGTGGGGACGTTGCCCGACAGGCCGGGAATCGAGGCGAGTACGCCGAACGGGCGCAACTCCGCGATCTGTGATGCATCACCCACGTGAATGGTGATGCCCAGTGGTTCGGCGCGGGTCTGCAGCACGGCAAGCGTTTGGGGCAGCACGTCGGTGACGACGAAGAAAGTGTCGGAGTCGGATTGCGCGATGCGGTGCGCCATGGTCATGGCTTCGGCCGCTGCGGTGGCCTCGTCGAGGAGTGACGCATTCGCAACGTCGAAACCCGTCAGCTCGGCAACCATCGTCTGGAAGTTGAGAAGTGCCTCGAGGCGACCTTGGGAAATCTCGGGCTGGTAGGGGGTGTAGGCGGTGTACCAGGCCGGATTCTCGAGCACGTTGCGCTGGATGACCGCCGGGGTGATGGTGCCGTAGTAGCCCATGCCGATCGCGCTGCGACCGACCTCGTTCTTCGAGGCAAGTTCGCGCAGGGCGCGCAGCGCTGCTTGTTCCGACAGACCTTCGTCGATCGACAGCGCCTCGGTGAGTGCGATCACTTGCGGCACGGTTTGGCGTGTCAGGTCGTCAAGGTCGACTGCGCCAACCGTGGCGAGCATCGTGGCGAGATCGGTGGGATCGGCGCCCATGTGGCGATGTTCGAACTTCTCTTCACCGAAGTGGGATGGGGACAGACGCACGTTTTCTCCTGACGGATGGTTGAAACGCGCCCCCGCTGTCGGTGGACCTGAGAGCTTCACGACCGTGGTCGTTTTCCCCTTCGGTGGGAGAGTTGCCTCTCCGCTTTCCAGCGTGTGAGTCCCGACG
>CAZKVD010000037.1:0-15980 GCA_964556145.1 uncultured Bifidobacterium sp.
CGAGACCGATGGCAACGAGATCGTTGACCTTCGACAGGATGTTCCAACCCTTGCCCTCTTCGCCGATCAACTTGGCCGGGGTGTTGTTGAAGTCGAGCTTGGCCTGCTTGCGCGTCTGGTCCATGGTCGACAACTGCGTGCGGCTGAGGCCGGCTGCGTCGCCTTCGACGGCGAAGAGGCTGACGCCCTTGCCCGTGCGTGCGGCAACGAGGATGAGCGAAGCAACATGGCCGTCGATGACGAACGACTTGGTGCCCGAGAGCTTCCAGTCGGAACCCGAACCCGAAGCGGTCATCTGGATGCCGGCTTCGTCCCACTTGCCCGACGGCTCGGCGGTTGCGGGCGTGGCGATCGTGGTTCCCGCGGCGATGCCGGGGAGGTAGGCCTTCTTCGCTGCATCGTCGCCGCTGTGCAGCAACGTGTTGGCGGCAAGCACGACGGTTGCGAAGTACGGGGCGCACAGAAGAGCGCGGCCCATCTCTTCGAGAACGACGCCGAGCTCGACGTACGAGTAGCCCGAGCCACCGAACTCTTCGGGGATGTGCAGGCCCTGCAGGCCCATCTGCTCACCCATCTGGCTCCAGACCGCGGCGTCATAGCCCTGGTCGGTTTCCATCTGGTGGCGCACGGCCTCTTCGGACGACTTGGCCTCGAGGAAGGCCCTGACTGTCTTGCGGAGCTCTTCCTGCTCCTCACTGAATGCAAAGTTCATATCTCCATCCTTGTGCCGTAGCAATACATCCCGCAAGGCAATGTGTGTACGCATGTGTACACACTTCTGACCGACCGCGGCTAACCTGCCCCCATGGCCGCCCAGCCGTCCCCTCGCGGTATCACCCGCCTCGGAACCCGCGAGCTGCGGGCCAACCTCGCCACGGCCCTTCGTCGGGCGGCGGCGGGTGAGCGCATGGTCGTCACTGACGCGGGACGCCCCATCGCGCAGTTGGGCCCGGTCGATGCGCCTGCCGGTACCACGATCGAAGAGTTGGTTGTCCGCGGCTTGGTGGTCGCTCCGCGGCGGCGGGCCCGCGACGCCGCAACGACCATTGCATCCCCGATCGATCTCTACAGCGGCCTGCGGCCCGACCAGATCGTGCGGGACCTGCGATGACGCTGGTACTCGACACCACGGCGCTGCTCGCCCTGCACATTTCCTGCGCGCAGCGTCAGGTTGTGGTTGATGCGATGCACGACGACCCCACGTGGTGCGCATCGGCCATGGCCCTGGCCGAGTGCCTCGCGGGCATCGACCGCTTGACCGAGGAACCGGTTCTCCGCGACGAGCTCGAGGACTCGTTGCGTCGTACGTGGGACTACATCCACGTCGTGCCCGTCGATCAACGGTGCATCGACGAGGCGTCCCTCATTTCGCGGGCCCAGCCCGTGACGCTCGGGTCGGCGCTGCACCTCGCTGCCGTGCAGCGCCTGCCCGGGCCCATTTCGCTCGTCACCTTCGACCCGGGACAGATCACGGTCGCACTCGGGATGAACTCCGACGGCCGTAACGTGAACGTCATCTCCGCCTGATGCGTGTGTGAGAATCGCAGCGTGAACTCGCCTGTTCTCCACTGGTCGAATGCCGACGTCGAGGTTCACAAGATCGTGGTCGGCCCGTTCGACAACAACGTGTTCGTTGTGCGGTGCCGCGCCACCGGAGATGCAGTTCTCATCGACGCGGCAAACGAGCACGAACAATTGCTCGAGATGTGTCGTGCGCTCGGCGTGCGACGGGTGCTCGAAACCCACGGGCACTGGGACCACATCCAGGCCGTGCCCGCAATGCGGGAGGCGGGATACGAAGTCGGCGTCTCGGCCCTCGACGCACCGCGCCTCGCCGACGTTGGTTACGACGTCTTCATCGACGACAAGGAAGTCATCGAAGTCGGGCGCCTGCGTTTCCACACGATCCACAATCCGGGCCACACCGAGGGCTCCATCTCGTTCAGGGTGGCCGACACACCGCTGCTCTTCACCGGCGACACCCTGTTTCCGGGTGGTCCGGGTAACGCAACGTTCGAGGGCGGCGACTTTGCCACCATCATCGATTCGATCGACAACAAACTCTTCACGTTTCCCGCGGACACCATCGTGCTGCCGGGCCACGGCCTCGACACAACGATCGGCGCCGAACGTCCGCACCTCGCCGAATGGGTCGAGCGCGGTTGGTGAACCCGCACGCCACGATGCCCAAAAAACTCGTTCATCGTCTCGTTGCCGCACTCGGCGGCGTTTGCATCGCCGTCCTCGCGTGGGCGACCTTCGCATCGCGCGGTGCGTCGGTTCGACCCGACGAACTCGGCTTCCTTCTGAACGGCTGGGTTCTCACGGGCCACAACGAGATCCTTCTCGGGGCCGACTTCCGCTCGTTCTACACGGCCGGTTACGGGTTCATCACCGCAGTCACCGCGATGATCGGCCGCGGAATCGATGCCCAGTACCGACTGTCGCTGTTGGCGAACGTCGGCCTCGTCGTCGCAACCGCGGCAGCCCTGGCGCACTTCGCATTCCGTCATCTCGCGGTCTCTCGACGCAGTTCGCGAACCCTCGCCGTCATCGTTGCAATCACACCGGCCGTTGCAGCGAACTCCCTCTTCGCGTGGTCCGAGACACTGAACCGATTCCTCTTCGTCGCCGTTGCACTGCTCGCCTACGAACACGTCGCGCGACCACGCCTGTCGACATCCGTCGGACTCGGCGTCTCGGCTTCGTTCATGGTGATCGCCCACGGTCGCTTCACACTCTTGCCGGCACTTGCCGTTGTGTTGCTGTTGATCGTCGCCGTGTACGGACCGCGCACCCGCGATGCAGTCACCGTCGCAATCATCGGTGTCGTGACTGCAGTCGTGTCGTACTGGGTCTTCACGCGCATCAACGTGTCGCTTCGCCGCGAGCTGTACCCCGCTGCCACCGGCAAGGAAGGCCGAATGGTCGACAAGTTCACCAACCTGTCGAACCTGCCCAGCCTCGGCCGATCCGCAACCGGCCAGTTGTGGTACGTCCTTGCGACGTCGTTCGGCCTCGCTGCCGTCGGGCTTGCCGTCAACGTTCGATCCGCCTTGATCGGCCTGCGTAGGCCGCGAAATCTCCGGTGGCTGGCGCCCACTTTCGTCTTCGCTTCGGCAGGCAGTGTGGCGTTCGCCTCGGCACTGCAGTTGCTTCGCGTCATTCGGCCCGACCACCTCGTGTACGGCCGCTACCTCGAGGCGGTGTCACCGCTGTTCGTGATGCTCGGCCTGTGTGCGATCACTTCGGGGTCGGGCTTTGCGCGCCGCGCATGGTTCGGCGGCATCGCAGCCACGGTTGTGTGCGCGGGAATCCTCGCTGCAGCTGCGGGCCGCGACGAACTTCGCGCGATGACCGCGGCAAACGAATTCTTCGCGATCCCGAATGCGATCGCACTCGACTGGGCCCTGAAACTCACGAAGCCCGCCGGCTATCTGTCGCTCACGCTGGCGTTCTGTCTGATCGGACTCGTTCTCGCGTTCGTCGCAAAGCGCAGCACGACGATCTTTCTCGCCGTGCTGGCCGTCATTTCGATCGGCTTCACAACCTTCACGGCGGCGCGCACCGTGGTCCCCTACCGCGACTACTTCGACCAGATGACCCTCGACAACGAAGTGAAGAAGGTCGTCACCACCGATCGTCGTGCGACGACGATCCTCTTCGACTCGGGTGGCCTCGGTGGTCAGATCTTCTTCGACTACCGCTATCTCCTCCACCCGATCCAGGTCGACCGCGCCGACGTGCTGTGGGTCGACCGGGCTCCGCTGCGTTGCGTCATCGGTGCCGAGGGCCGTCCGCCCGAAGACACCGGTTGGGAAATCGTCGCGCGCGAGAACAAAGCCGCCTCGCGCGGCAAGCAGGTGCGCGGAAACATCGTTCTCTGGATGCGCACGGGAGTAGATTCGTGCTGACATGAGCCCCTCAGAGAACCTCTGCGACGTCAGCGTGGTCCTTCCGATCTACAACGAACGGGGACACCTGCGCGAAGAGATCTCGAGGATCCAAAAGGCGCTCGACGATTCGAAGTACAGCTACGAAATCATCGTCATCGACGACGGCTCGAACGACGGCTCGGAACGCGATCTCGAGTCCATCGACGGAATTCGCCTCATCCGCCACCCGGTCAACAAGGGTTCGGGCGCCGCCAGGCGTACGGGCACCAACGCCGCCGTTGGTCGCGTGGTTGTGTGGACCGACGTCGACATGACCTACCCGAACGACGAGATTCCCTGGCTGGTCGACCAGATGCAGGGCTACGACCACGTCGTCGGCGCACGCCGCACGGAAGAGGGCACCCTCAAGCTGTTCCGCAAGCCGGCGAAGTGGTTCATCCGCAAACTCGCCAGCTATCTCACCGAAACCGACATCAAAGATCTCAACTCCGGACTTCGCGCGTTCCGCCGCGATGTTGCCGTGCAGTACACGCATCACCTTCCGAACGGCTTTTCGTGCGTCACCACGCTCACCATGTCGTTCCTCGCCAACGGCTACAGCGTTGGCTACGTTCCCATCGAGTACTTCCCCCGCGCGGGACAATCGAAGTTCCATTGGTGGCGTGACACCAAGCGCTACCTGCTTCAGGTCATCCGCATGACGCTCTCGTACAACCCGCTCAAGGTGTTCCTACCCCTCGGTGGTTTGTTGTTCGCCCTTGCGGTTGTGAAGCTCGGCTTCGATTGGTCGAGCCGCGACTTCCGGCTCTCCACCAACACGCTCCTCATTTTCTTTGCGGCCCTGCAGGTGACGACCCTCGGTCTCCTCGCCGACCTTGTCGTGCGCGCCACGCGCCGTCGCCTCGACGTCGACCCCGTCTGACGGCGGAGACGATGCACGGCCTCCTCGCTTACTCGGGCCCCAACCCGGCCTCCGCCCGACGGGTCATCGACTCGCTCGGCGACACCCACTCATCGATCGCCGCGTCGGCCGACGGCAACACCCTCGTCGCAACGCTGGGTTCGGGAACCGTCTCGCGTCTGGTCATCAACGACACCGGCGCCGTCGCCTTCTTCGGATCAGCGGCAGCCGGCTGTGCCTCGCAACCCGGCACGCTTCTCGACGGCGATCCGGACGATGTCGTGGCCGTCGCCATCGGCGCCGATGACCGTCTCGTCGCGGCCGCGGGTCGTGGCAGTCATCGTCTCTTCGTTCACCACGACGCCAACGGCGGAACCTGGGTGTCGAGTTCGCTCCACGCACTGCGTCGTGCGGTGCCGACGCTTGTCATCGACCGCTCGTACGAAGACTTTCTCCTTGGTTTCGGCTTCGTTCCCGATCCACATTCGATGTACCGGAACGTTCGGGTCGTCAAGGCCGGCACCCGCGTGTCGCCCACCGTCAACGACTCGACTCCCGACAACGTTGCGCCTGTGACCTATGCGGCAAATTCCTCGACGAATCGCGACGCCATCATCGACTCACTCCACGACGCACTCGTCGAAACCATCGTCGAACAAGCCGGCAACCACCGCCGTCATGCCGTGCTTCTCGGGGGCTTCGACTCGGCCCTGGTGGCCGCCGTTCTGGTGGGCCTTGGCCACGAGGTCGAGACCTACACGTTCCGTTTCGCCGACCCGACCTACGTCCAGCGCAACGTCGACTCGTTCACGTCGCACCTCGGCATACGCCACCACTGGGTCGATTTCGATTCGTCGGTGATCGCAGCGAACCTCCGCGGCTTTGCGGGCACGTTCACACAGCCCGGCTCGCAACCGCACTATCAAATCCACACCCTCCACGCCGCTCGACGCATTGCGGCCGATGGCCACCAACACATCTTCACCGGCGACGGCTGCGATGCAATCTTCCTCGGCTACCCCACCGTCAGTCGCCGTGCCGCCATTTCCGCGGCGACGAAGCGCATGCCCACGCCCGTCACACGCATGGCAATCGGCGCATTGTCGATCGGTGCCGTCGAACGCCGTCTCGGCCATGTTGCACGCATGGCCCGCGGCACCCTGAACAACAGGCTCCTCGACGAGGTCGTCGGCGCACACCTGCCGACGCAGGTGTTCGATGCAGCCGCGCTCTCCCGGCTGCGCACTTCGTTGCCCCCCGAGCAGGCCGAGGACGTGCTTGCGATTCGCACGCGCCTTGCTGCGGGCCTCGACAAGCTGAACCGCACGCAGTTGGCCTTCAATGGCAACGGCCTGAATGGACAGAGCAAGGTCAAAGTCGATGGTTCCGTTGCCGCAACGGGTGTCGCACAGGCAAGTCCGTTCATGCACTCGCGCCTGCGCACGTTCGTGTCGGGTATTCCGTTCGAGTTCCTGCGATCGCAAGGCTCGTCGGCATCGTCGGCCGGAAAGGAAATCCTCGTCGACATGGTGCGTCGACGCGGGCTGTTGCCCGACGTCATCATCGACCAGCCCAAACAATCACCCAGCGATTCGCCCGTCGATGGTTGGTACATGAACGAACTACGCGACGAGATCCTGTCGCAGCTTGCCGATCTCCCCTTCGACTGGAACCGGCGTTACGTCAACGGTCTGCTGGCACCGAAGGCCGCCGAGTCCTGGTACCGCAACAAGGTGTCGCTCAGTCACCACACGATGCAGGTCATCGGTCTTCTCACCTCGTACGCATCGTTCAACCGGTCACCCGACCGATGAAGAAGCTGCTGCGCTGGGTGGTCACGGCCGCCATCGTGGCAGTACTGGTGATTCTCGTCTGGCAGCGGCGCGACGACCTGCGCCCTCTGTGGGACGATCCGTCGTGGGATCTCGCGCTCATCGCGCTGTTGATCGTCGTCGGCCACTTCCTGAATTCATCCGAGTTCTGGGTGGTGTACCGCGCAACGGGTGTGAAGGTCGGCTTCTTCGAGAACTGGATGGTGTTCACCGCGGGACTGCTGGGCAACCTGCTGCCCGGACAAGTCGGCACGATCTACAAGTTCCGCTACATGAACACGGTGCACGCGGTCCCGTACGCCAAAAGCGGCAGCAACTACGCCGCGAACCTCGTCATCAGTCTCGGATCGTCGGCCATCGTCGGTGTGGTCGGTGTAGTCGCGTACGCAGCGGGCGGAGGCGACTTCGCATGGGTCGTCTTCGCTGTGTTCATTGCCCTTGGGCTCGCCTGCACCGCACTCTTGCGTTTCCCGCTGCCGGACTGGTCATTGCTACGCGGCAAACCGGCCAAGTTCGCAGCGTCGTTCAACGAAGGCTGGAAGGAAATCCAGCGCACACCACGAACCTCCCTGCAGGTGGTCGTCATTGACGTCGTGAAATACGCACTCACCGCGTGGCGCTTTCAGTTGGCGTTCGGCCTTCTCGGGGTCGACGAGTCGTTCTGGTTCTTTCTCGTCGTTGCACCGGCTGCGGCGATTGCCGGCATCATCGCCTTCACTCCGGGCGCCCTCGGCTTTCGTGAACTCTTCGTCACCACGGCTGCTGTCGCAATGGGTTCCAGTCTCGACAATGGCCTGCTTGCCGCGACGACCGACCGCGGCGTGATGCTGGCATCGGCAATCGTGCTGGGTGTTGCCGGCTATGCCTACACCGTGCCGCGCTTGCGGCGCGCGAGCACGACCCAGCCGACACCGAACTGACCCGCCGCGAACGGCCGCTGGGCCAGTCTCATCGGCGCGGCAACTGCAGCGGTCAACAGACCCGCGGCCCGTGTCGTTGGCTGGAACAAACGACCGCTCGCCGCCGACTTGGTGGCCGGTGCCGCGTGGTCGTCCACGTTGCCACCACGACGGGCGATGACGGCATTGCGCACCGTCTCGAGCACGTGACCACCGATTGCTCCGTACGAGCGGCGAATGACGACCTCGCATCCGACCTCCGCGAACAATGCCTCGATGTCGACTGCGTCGTAACGCCGGAAGTGCCCGACGGCCTCGTCGGACGCACCGAAACGCTTGCGGTGCGCGGGAACACTGATGAGCATGTGACCACCGGGCGCAAGGTGCGTCATCCAGGAACGCAACGCGGCAACGTCGTCGTCGATGTGTTCGAGAACCTCGAATGCACACAACAGGTCGAACGTCTCGTCGGCGGCCACGCGTTCGATGCCGCCAATGCGGAAATCGGCCGTATCCACCTGCGCGAGTCGCGCTGCAGCCACGGCAGCCGACGACACGTCGGGTTCAACCCCGACATACCGCGCTTCGCGAGCGAGTCGTGCACCGGTTGCACCCTGGCCCGCACCGACTTCGAGAATCGATGCCGGACGCACCGATTTCACGGCTGAATCGATGAATGATTGACGCAGTCGCGCCATCGTGGTGAGCGGTGGTAGTTCGCCGCGCGGGCCCGACAGCGATGCAAGCGCGCGTTCGAGCAACGGGGCAACGGCAACATCGTCGAATCGTTCGACGAAGGTCTGACGTGCGCGACGCGCAAGGGCCTCACGACGGACGGGGTCGTCCATCAATCTCTCGACGGCCGCGGCGATTGCACCGGGGTCACCCACGGGAACGCGCTCGACCGCGGTGCCAAGTGTTGCGACCGCGGCGGTGTCGCCCGTGACGATCGGACGTCCAACCGCCATGCACTGGAACACCTTGTTCGGCACGACCCGCGCCGTCTTTGCACCCTCACCGAACACGCCGAGGCACACCATCGACGATGCGATCAGTGCGGGCAGATCGGTTTCGGGCACCTGGTCGATGATCTCGACGCGTGCGCCAAGGTCGGCAACGAGACGCTCGATGTCGGGACGCAACTGGCCGCTGCCGACCAATCGCACACGCCAGTCGCGTGGCATCAACAGCGATGCACGCACGATGTGCTCGATGCCCTGCAGCGGGATGTAGGTGCCATAGAACAACACCGACCGCGGCTCGACCGTGACATCGGGTCGCTCGACGAAAATGCCGGGGTCGGCACCCACCCACACCACGTGCCATTTGGTGCGTGGTGTACCGGTTGCACGTGCGAACTCGTCGGCGTCCTCGGGGGTGTCGGCAAGCACCACATCGGCGAGTCGCGCAGCCCACGCGTCGCACCGACGCAACAGCGACGCAATCGGCGAACGAGCCGACACCAATGCACGGTCGACAACGACGGTCTCGTGCAACGAGACGAAGAAGTCGATCGCAAGCGGCAGGCGCAGCACACGACACAGCAGACCCACCACGACGGCATCGATCTGCGATGGATGTGGAACCACCACAACATCGGGGCGGCGGCCCGGCACCGCGGCAGCGACCAGCGTGCCGACGATGCGCACGTAGGCAACCACCATGCGAAGCGCCGTGCGAACACGTCCACCCGATGCGGTGGCAACCTTGTCTTTTCCCCACGCGTCGGCTCCCCACGCGCTTGCACTGCGCAACGTGACGTCCCAACCCACCATCGTGGCAAGGCGCGCGATCTGACGGTTGCGGCCGAATGCGGGGTCGAACGTGCCGACCATCAACATCCGTCGCGAGCTCACAGAGCACCATCGATCAGGTCGACGACTGCCTGCGACGTGCGCGACGACAAAGCGGCAAGTTCGCCCGCCGCACGCTGCGAACGGGCACGAACATCGTCGGCCCGGTCACGGACGTGGCGCGCCACCGCAACGAGACGATCGGACGTGACGTCGGCAATCGGCACGACAAGATCCGACAGACCGGCAAGCTGCAGAACACCGGTGGCCTTGTGTTCGTAGGGAATGCACACCTGCGGAACCCCTGCCGACAGCGCGAACACCGCCGGGTGGTAGCGGCCCGCAACCACGAAGTCGGCCGAAGCAAACAACGCACGCTGGGCGAGCATGTCGCGCGACTCGTCGAACACGCTGACGGTGACGTCGTTTCCAACGACGTCACGAACGTGGCCGGCCAGCCGTTCGAGATACGGCGCGTCACGGTGGGCGGTGCCGTGCAATTGGGGCACGAGAACAACCTCGCACGCCGCGCCGGCGCACAGTTCACCGATCGCGGCTGCAACCGCCGCGTCGTAGTTCGCGCGACGCGCATCGGGCGATGAATCGCCTTCGTACTTCCAGTCGATGGCCGACACCACGACACGTCGCAATGCAAGGTCGCGCTGGGCGGGCGGCACCGACACCTGAAGTGCAGAGTCGACGGTGACGCGCACCTCGACGTTGCGCCGCCTCGTGCCGAACAACGAACGAATGTGCGCTGCCGATATTTCCTCGCGAACGATCAGCGTGTCGAACATGCGGTAGGTGAACCGCCGGAACGGATTCGCCCACGCGCTGCCGAACGGCCCGGCAGAGGTGGCGTACAGCATCACCGGCTTGCGGTGCAGGCGCGCCATCCACACGTACAACCAGTGAACGGGTTCGTGACCGATGTAGATGTCGCCGAAATACGGGCCACCCGGGGCCGACACCACGACGTCTGCGGTGCGGTACGCATCGATGGTTGCAGAGCCCACTCGACCGAGCAGCAACCGCAGCCGCAGCAGCAGATAGGCAACGAGTCGCAGACCCTCGAGGGGCGACAGCTTCAGCGAGATCCATGCCACGTCGAAGCCCGACGTATCGGCCAGTTCGCGGGCCGAACGGTCATCGGCGAACTGGTGGATGACCGTGAAGCGCACGGGTTCGCCGCATGCGCGGGTGATGCCCGTCAGCATTCCGTGAAGTGCGGCCTCGTCGCCGCGGTTGTCGCCGTGCTGGTTCACGATCAACACGTGACGAAAGGGCGGGCGACTCACGCATCGAGTGTAACTGTGGGCGATAATTGACCCGTGGGACAACGGCGCTTCGACCTCGGCGGAATGGCACCCGACCCCGCAACTCTGTCCCCCGCGCACACCGACGACTTCATCACCGCCGACGGCCGTCCGACACCGGCCTACCGCGAGCGCTTGCGACGCATCCCCAACGCACGCAATGCGATCAGCGTCGTGGCGCTGTACGTCCAAACCGCGGCGGTCATCTGGGCCGCGGTCACGATCGACAACCTCTTCGTGCGAATCGTTGCGTTCCTGTTGATGGGTCGTGCACATGCGCAGTTCCTGTCGTTGATGCACGAAGCCGCCCACCGCCTGCTGTTTTCGAACAAGGCCGTCAACGACTTCGTCGGCAATTGGTTGCTCGGATACCCCGACTTCACCAGCACACCCGCGTACCGCCGCGTCCACATGGCGCACCACCGACAAGAGTTCGGCCCCGATGAACCCGACATCGCGCTGTATGCGAACTACCCCGTTGCGCCCGCCAGCCTGCGCCGCAAGTTGGTGCGCGATGCACTCGGCATCACCGGCGCGAAGCTCTTTCGAGCCCAACTTCGTGGACTGCGCTCGGCCGACGCACGCGTGCGTCGCACGCAACAAAAGATCTGGGGCCTGCAGGTTGCATTCGTCGCCGTCGGGTTCGCCACGGGACATCCGTGGGTCTACCCGTTGCTGTGGCTTGCACCGAACATGACCGTGTGGCGTGTCATCAACCGACTGCGCTCGATTGCAGAACACGGCGGCATGACAGCCGGCGCCGACCGGAGAATGTCGACCCACGCCGTTCGCCAGAGTCCGGTCGCACGTTTCTTTCTCGTGCCGTACAACATCGGTTTCCACACGGCCCATCACGTCGATGCCGGTGTTCCCTTCCGAAACCTGCCCGACTACACGCGCCGCCTGCGCGCCGCGGGTTACATCAGCCCCGAGCGCGAATACGCCTCGTACCCCCGCATCTGGCGGGCGCTGTCGGGGGCGGGGGAATTACCACTACCTGCGTAGTGCAAAACCCCCGGGGCGTCCCTAGAATTCTGCACGTGAGCGAGTTGTTCCGCATCGAATCCCTCCACGTCGAGCCCGTCACCGACGACGACACGGTCGCCCCCAAAGAGATCCTCCGGGGTCTCGACCTCACGGTTCGCGCCGGCGAGGTGCACGCCATCATGGGCCCGAACGGCTGCGGCAAGTCCACGCTGGCTTCCACCCTTCTGGCCTCCCCCGAATACCGGATCACGTCCGGACGCCTCATCTACAAGGGCGAAGACATCACCGACTGGCCGACCGACGTCCGCGCCAAGGCCGGCGTCTTCCTCGGCTTCCAGTACCCACAGGAGATCGCCGGCGTCTCGGTGATCCAGTTCCTTCGCCAGGCACTGTCGGCCCGCAAGGGAATCGACCTGTCGGTACTTGAACTGCGCCTGTCGATCATGGACTGGATGAAGCGCCTCGGCATGGACTCGTCGTTCGTCGACCGCTATCTCAATGAAGGCTTCTCGGGCGGCGAAAAGAAGCGCAACGAGATCATGCAGATGGCGATCCTCGAACCCGACCTCGCGATTCTCGACGAAACCGACTCCGGCCTCGACATCGACGCCCTGCGCATCGTCGCCAAGGGCATCCGCGAGGTGCGTGCCGACCGGCCGAACCTCGGCATCGTGCTCATCACCCACTACCAGCGTCTGCTCGACGAGCTGCAGCCCGATTTCGTCCACATCATGGTCGACGGTCGCATCGTGAAGTCGGGCGGCATGGAAATCGCCGCCGAGCTCGAGAAGTCGGGCTACGAGGCGTACCGCTGAAAGCCGGCGTCCCGCGATGAGCTTCGACCCCGTCGTCGTCAAGAAGGATTTCCCCCTTCTCGAGCGCGAAATCAACGGCAAGCCCATCGTCTATCTCGACTCCGCGAACACGTCGCAAAAGCCGCGACAGGTCATCGATGCGATGTCGCGATTCATGGAAACTTCGTACGCGCCGATCAACCGCAGCGCGTACCAACTTGCCGCCGAGTCCACCGACGCGTTCGAGGCGGCGCGGGCCGCGGTACGCCGGTTCATCAACGCCCCGAAAGTGCACGAAGTCGTCTTCACCAAGAACGCCACCGAGGCATTGAACCTTGTGGCGCACTCGTGGGGTTCGGCCAACCTTCGTGCGGGTGACGCGGTTGTCCTCACTCACATGGAGCACCACGCCAACATCGTCCCGTGGCACATGCTCGCCGCCGAGCGCGGGCTGGAACTGCGTTGGGTGCCCCTCACCGCCGACGGCCAACTCGACCTCACAACCCTGCCCCGGCTTCTCGACGGAGCAAAGGTCTTTTCCTTCACTGCGATGAGCAACGTTCTCGGCACGCTGACACCCGTCAAGCAACTCGTCGACGCCGCACACGCGGCCGGCGCCATCGCCATCGTCGACGGCTGCCAGTACGTACCCCACAACCCCACCGACGTGCAGGCCTGGGGTGCGGACTTCCTCGCCTTCTCCTCTCACAAACTCTGCGGGCCTTCGGGCATCGGCGTGTTGTGGGGTCGCGAAGCGTTGCTCGACGCCATGCCCCCGTTCCTCGGTGGCGGCAACATGATCGCCGACGTTCGCCTCGACGGATTCACCTGCGCCGAACTGCCGGCCAAATTCGAGGCAGGAACACCTGCCATCACCGAGGCGGTCGGCATGCACGCCGCGATCTCGTACCTCTCGTCACTCGGCATGGACAATGTTCGCGAACACGAGGTGGAAATCACCACGTATGCCATCGACAAGTTGAAGGCCCGCTACGGCGACGACATCACCATCCACGGCCCCACCGACCCGGCACTGCGCGGAGCCACCCTGTCGTTCAAATTCAAGGACGTCCACCCGCACGACGTCTCGCAGGTTCTCGACCAGGCCAACGTCTGCGTCCGCGCGGGCCACCATTGCGCCAAGCCGCTCATGAAACTGCTGGGCGCCAACGCCACCGCCCGCGCAAGCTTCTACATCTACAATTCAACGGCCGACGCCGATGCACTTGCAGACGCACTGGCCAATGCCGGAGACTTGTTCGGCTTCTAGATTTCGAAGCGCACACCCACGACCGGAGCACCGATGCCAGGATTGGAAGACCTCTACCGCGAGATCATTCTCGACCACTATCGGACGCCCCGTAACCAGGGTGAGCTCCCTCCGCCCGCCGTTCGCGCCGAAGGGCACAACCCATTGTGCGGCGACGAGATCCAGGTCTATCTCGACGTAAAAGACGGCATCGTCACCGACATCAAGATCGGTGGACAAGGCTGCTCGATCAGTCAGAGTTCCGCATCCATGATGTCGGCTGCGGTGAAGGGCAAGCCCGTCGCGGAAATCCGCAACCTCGTTCGTCGCTTCAAGAACATGATGTCGATCGAGGAAGAAGACGAAAACGCACCGCCCCTCGACGAGTCGAAGCCTCTCGGCGACCTCGAAGCTCTGCGCGGCGTCGTGAAGTTCCCGGTGCGCATCAAGTGCGCCACCCTGGCGTGGAACACACTGCTCGACGGCCTCGACCAGTCGAACTGACACACATACTCTCCGCAACTGCGATCGGGGGATTCGCATGCCACAGATACCTTCACAAATCGCCGACATCACGGCCGACTGGCTGAACGAGGTTCTGCCATCCGACATCGGTCGCGTGAAAAGTTTCGACGTTCAGCGATTCGGCACGGGAGTCGGCATTCTCGGCGAACTCGCCCGCCTGACCCTGACGTACTTCGACGGACCCGGCGCAGGCCCGGAAACGATCGTCGCCAAGTGCCAATCGCCCGCGCCCGAGAACCAGTTCCTCGCACAGGCCATGGGCTTCTACCTTCGCGAGGTCAACTTCTACCGCGACGTCGCGACGCGACTCTCGATCCGTGTGCCCAAGCCGTACTACGCCGACTGCGGTGCCGACGGACTGCCCTTCGTCATCCTCATCGAGGAAATCACCGGCGCGCACTGCCCCGACCAGATCACCGGTCTCACTCTCAACGAAGCCGAGCGCATTCTCGAAACCGCTGCCCGCCTGCACGCCGCGTTCTGGGAAACGAAAGAGCTGTACGAACTCACCTGGTTGCCGCCGATGAACAACCCCCTCTACAAAGCCGGCAAGGCAATGGCCGAAGCCCAGTGGCCGCACTTCAAGGAACACTTCGGCCCCCGCCTGGACGGTGCGACGCTCGATGCCCTGCACACGATGTGCGAGATCTACCCCGAAATGCTCGATTGGTGGGTGCAACAGGGTCACCAAACCTTCACTCACACCGACTGTCGCGCCGAGAACTACCTCTTCGGTGGCAGCGCCGGTGCCGACGCCATCACGATGATCGACTTCCAGTTGAGCACCCGCCACGTTGCCGCGTGGGACGTGTGCAACCTGCTCGCCGCGTCGCTCACACCCGACATGCGCCGCAAACATGAAGACCACCTTCTCAACCATTACTTCAACAAGCTCAGCGAGTTCGCCGCCGACCAGCCCGGTTTCAAGGGCTACTCGCTCGACCGTCTGTGGTACGACTACCGCGCAGCCCTCCTGCAGCAGGGTGTCTCGCAGGTCATCACGTCGAACCTGCAGGGCGGCAACGAACGCGGCGATGAACTGCTCGAAGAACTGCACATGCGACCTCTCATTGCCGCAATGGACCACAAGGTCAGCGAAATCGTGAAAGACATCAAATGACCGACATCCTCCCCCCACCCGCTGATTCGTCACTCGAGGAAATCCACGACCGCAGTTACGTCGTGAAGGCCTACAGAAAAGACGAGCGCACCATCGTCTTGCGTGGTGCCGTGCGCGACGAAAAACCGGCCGGTCTCTACATTCCCGATGATCCGGAACCACTGCCGCTGCACCACATGATCGTTGCGCTCACCGTCACGATGCCCGAGATGATCATCACCGATGCGCGCGTCGAATTCGAGGTGTACCCGCACGGTGGTTGTCCGGCCATCACCACCCACTACGAAAAACTCGTCGGCCTCAGCATTGCGCGCGGCTTCACGCACAAGGTTCGCGAACTCTTCGGCGGCCCGCGCGGTTGCACCCACACCACCGCGCTCCTCCAGGCGATGGCACCCGTCGCGATTCAAAGCGTGTGGTCGATGCGCGCGATGAACGTGGCAAAGGGAACCGCCCAGGCGGAACCCGAACCCACGACGCGCGAGGAACGCCTCGCCCGCATGCGCTTCAACCTGAACACCTGCCACATCTGGGACGAAAACGGCGAACAGGCTCAGATCGTCGCCGATGGCGGCGACATCGGCCTTCCGATCTGGATCACCGACCGCTACGCCAAACTCGGCCGCGACCCGATGGAGTGGCGCAAAGGCATGGGCGGCGGCTAGCCG
>CAZKVD010000038.1:0-15900 GCA_964556145.1 uncultured Bifidobacterium sp.
TGTCGATGTCGACGTTCTTGGCCTTGGCAACATCGGCCAGCGACTTGCCCGACTGAAGCTCGGTCTTCAGCTCGTCGGCAGTCAGACCAAGAACCTTGGCAACCGCATCGGATGCAATCGCGCCGCCACGCGGACCGTGACCACCCTTGCCGCCCATCGGCATTGCACCGTTGACGACGTCGTCGATCTTGGCCGTCAGGTCGGCAATCTTCTGGTCGACTTCGGCCTGGGTGTGCTCACCGGCAGCAACTTCAGCGGTCTCACGGGCGGTGAAGTCGTCGATGATTGCCTGCTTGACCTTTGCGATGTCGACACCCTTGGTCTTGGCGATCTCGGCCAGCGTCTTGCCCGACTGAAGTTCGGTGCGCAGTTCATCGGCGGTCATGCCGAGCACCTTGGCAACTGCTTCGGAACCAATCGCTGCACGCGGGCCGCGGGGTGTGTGGTCGGCTTCACCCGAAGCGACATCGGTCGAACCCTGAACGGTGATCGTGCCGGGCAATTCGGTTGCGGTGTTCGTATCGGTATTGGCATCGGCAACCTGCACCACTGCGTTCTTGGCGAACGATGCTGCGGTTCCCTGGATTCCGTTGCTCGATGCTCCGGCGAACCCGGGAACTCCGAGTGCGAGTCCGGCGACGAGGCCTCCGGCCACCCCGGCCACCACGCTGGCGGCCACGATGCCCTTCTTGAGTGTTGGCTTGTTCTTCACGTGTGTCTCCTGTCGTTGGGGGGCTGTGCCCTTTGTCGTCTTGGCTGTTGCCTTGACGGGACACACCTTCGTCGTCGTTGTCAGGAATCTTCCTAAGAACAGGTAAGAGACGGTGAAGAAGCCTTCCCTTGTTCGTCAAAGACGCCGAAATCCTTGCCCCACAAGGGTTTGGGATCCTATTTCAGGGCTGATTCGGCTGCGGTTCGACCCGCAATCCGCCCGAAGGTCGCACCGTTTGACAACGAGTTGCCGCTTCCCACGTAGCGATCACCGATGACGCCACCCGTAACTTCACCCGCGGCGTACAGACCGGGAATCGGTTCGCTGAAATCATTCAGCACACGTGCATCACGGTCGATACGCAAACCGGTTTGCGTGAAGCACACCGTTGCGGGACGAACTTCGGCGCCGTAATACGGCGGATGTGCGATCGGTCGAAGGAACTTCTTGTCCTTGTCGTAGTCGTCGATGCCGAGTTCGCAACCTTTGTTGTAACGGTTGATCGTTGCGACGAAACGTTCGACGGGAAGACCGAGTTCACGCGCGAGACCTTCGAGTGTTTCGGACTTCTTGATGCGACCGCGACCAACCTGTTCTTCGACCATGATCGGATTCCAGTTCGGGCTGTTGCGTCCTTCACGTCCGGGAATCGCCTGCTTGTAGGTCTCGACCTGCGGACCCTTTTCGGGATTCAACACGACATCGTCGAAAATCGCGAACGCAACGTTGCCCTGCGCAGTCATGAAGCCGTCCATCAGCCCGTACGGCGCATTCTCCGCCCCGAACCTGCGGCCGTCGCGGTTCACCAGAACCATCCAACCGGGAACGAATGCCTCGAGAGTCGTGACGAAGTTCGGATGCAACAGCCGCAGGCCACGACCGTGCCCCGTCAACTGGGCATTGACCGACTTCGTGAATTCGATCGCATCACCACGCGAACCATCCGCACCGATGTACCACATCCAATCACCCGTTCCGTGGGCGTTGGGAAAGAACTCCTCCATCAACGACATGTTCTTTGCAAACCCACCCGACGCAACGATGACTGCGTGCGCACGGATTTCGTCCTCGCCCACCGCGACACCGACGACACGTCCACTTTCGACGATCAAACGATCGATGCGCTGGCCAAGTGCGATGTCGATCTCGCGTTCGCGTGCCTTGGCGTGCAGCGAATCGATGATGCCCTGTCCGCCATTCACCGCGCAATGACAACGCGGAACGATTTCCCCGCCACCGAAGATGAGATCGTCATGGAACTGCACGCCGAGATCGCCGAGCCAATCGACTGCAGGACCGGCTTCGTTGCAGTAGTGACGAATCACGCCTGCTTCGACCATCCATTGGTTCAACGACATGTAGTCGTGAAACAACATGTCGGCTGAATCATCGATGCCTGCGGCTTTTTGGTAGCGCGTCGGGGCACCCATCACGATTCCGCCAGACAAACGCGATGAGCCACCGACCACGCCTTCGGATTCGGCGACAAGAACCCGTTTGAATCCCGATTCCCAGGCACTGTGCGCGGCCGCCAGACCGGCAATGCCCGAACCGATCACAATCACGTCAACATCGACATCGGCCATGGTTCCCCTCCAGAAATTGCGGCGATGAAAAGACGCTAGATGCGCGAGATGTCCACGAACGTGTCGTGATACGCGACCCCACCGCCCATGTCGGTGGGCCCATCGGACGTCAGGTCGTTTGCCGAGGCAACACCGTCGTGCGCCGCATCCCACCAACCGAACGGCACGGCCACGACACCACGCCCGAGACGACCCGACACCTTCACGGGAAGTTGCAACTGTGCACGATCGTTGGCGACCCGCGCTTGGTCACCCTCGCCCAGGCCCAGCCCGGCGGCATCCTCGGCGTTCAACTCGACGTACGGACCACCTTCGCGCGGTCCGTGCGCCGGCAGATGCGAATAGCTCGAGTTGAGAAAGCGCGAATGTTGCTTTGGTGTCAACAAGACGAATGGATGACGTTCGTCAGGGACGACCGGCTCGTAGATGATTCCCGCGACGTCACAACGACCGTCAGCATGCCCGAAATGGCCGTCGGCGAACAATCGATGATCGGCGTTCGGCAGGCGAACGAAACCTTCGGTGCGCAATTGTCCGCCGTCGATACCACGCAGCGCCATATCGACGAGTTCGTCGTCGGACCGCCGAAACAGCGGATCGTCGATACCGAATGCCGCAGCAAGTCGACGGAACATCTCGGTGTTTGCCACCGACTCGCCGACCGGTTCGATTGCCTTGCCGTTCCAACCCAAGTTGAGGTGCCCCCATGCGGGCACCACGTCGACGTGTTCGATCTGCGTCGTTGCAGGCAACACAACGTCGGCATACTTCGCGGTGTCGGTGAGGAATTGCTCGCTCACCACGGTGAAGAGATCGTCGCGCTGCAACCCACGGCGGGTCAGCGCCGCGTTCGGACACGTGATCACCGGGTTCCCGTTCCACACGAACAGGGCCGTCACCGGCGGGTCGATCGGATCGTTCAGGACACGCCCGAGTTGTGTGAAGGACAGAGCTCGTCGGCTGACCGAATCCACGGGGTCGAACACCGAGTCATCGACGTAGTCACCCGACCACGAGCCGACACTGCGCGACAGACCACCGCCGACGTGACGCCACTGTCCCGTCACCGTGGGCAGACACGCCAGCGCGCGGAAGATCATTCCGCCGTTCGCGCGATGTTCGGCACCGATCAACGTACGGATGAACGCCGGCGTGGTACCGGCATACTCGCGCGCCAACGTGACGACGTCGGCGGCCTCGATGTCGCACTCTGTCGCCGCACGCTCGGGTGTCCACTCGGCCGCAGCACGACGCAAGTCGGCATACCCCGACACGTGCCGATCGATGAACTCTTGATCAACCAGGCCTTCGGCGATGATCACGTTGAGCAGCGCCAACGCAAGCGCCGTGTCGGTCCCCGGGTGGGGTTGGATGAACCAGTCGGCTTCGTCGGCCGTCATCGTGCGGATTGGGTCGATCACGACCAACTTCGCACCGTTCGCCCGTGCCCGCTCGATGAATGGCCACAGATGACGGTTCGTCAGACGTGTATTGGTTCCCCACAGGATCACGTAACGCGAATGCTCGACCGTTGTCGGGTCGGTACTCATCCCCGTTCCGGTCGTGGCGGCATAGCCCGTTTTCGCGACACTCCCACACAACGCACCGTGGGTCGTCGAAGCGCCAAGCGCTGCGAAGAAGCGACGGTCCAACGACGACATCTGCAACAAACCCTGATTGCCCGCCGACGACCACGGCAGAACCGTCTCGCCTCCGTGGCGCGCAATCCGCTCTCTCACGGCATCAACGATCAGCGTCAACGCCTCGTCCCACGATGCGCGACGGAATTCACCGGCACCCTTCGCACCCGTGCGAACGAGAGGCGTGGTGATGCGATCCGGGCTGTAGACGCGTTCGAGGAAGTGATTCACCTTCGGGCACAGTTCACCGCGCGAGAATGGATGTGCGGAGTTTCCGCGCATCTTCACCGCAACGCCTGCATCGACCGTCACTTCCCAACCGCACGAGTCGGGACAGTCGTGGTGGCAGGTGCCGAGCACGGTGCGCATTCGCCCATCCTGTCAGGTCGTTATGCTGGCCGTCGGATGATTTTGCTCGTCGCCGCCGAACGCACCACGGGTGCGTGGAACTGGATCAAAGACGAGGGTCTCCTCATTGTTGCCATCACGTCGGGAGCGTTCTTTCTCACCCGCGTCATCGGGCACATCGCACGCTTCCAAGCCCGTCGCATCGAGCGCCAGCGAGCAAGACTCGATCCGCTCGGACACAACCCGATCGGCGCATACCAGGGCGCGTTGGTCGGTGCTGCGCGATGGGGGCTCAACTTCACCATCGCAACGGTTGCCTTCGTTTGGGTTCTGCTTCTCCTCAACCTCCCCGCCAGCGCCGTGGTGCCCCTCGTATCGGTCGTGGGCGCCGGCCTCGGCTTCGGCGCCCAACAAATCGTCGGCGACGTACTTGCCGGCATTTTCATCATCTCCGAGCGGCAATTCGGCGTCGGCGACGTGGTCAACGTCGGGCCGCTGATTCCAACCGGTTGGGTCGAGGGACGGGTCGAAGAAGTCACTCTTCGCGTCACCAAGGTACGAACCTTCGACGGTGACCTCTTCACGATCGCAAACGGTCAATTGCGCCAGACCATGAACCTGTCGCGCGACTGGTCGCGCGTTCTCATCACTGTTCCGGTGTCACGCGAGGCCGATCTCGATGCAACGATCGACATGCTCAACCGCATCGGTGCCGACATTGCGAGCGATCCGGAATGGGCACCCCTCATTCTCGAAGCACCCAGTGTTCTCGGTGTCGACGACATCGCCGCGGAAACCTACGACCTGCGTTTCTCGGGCCGGACCCTCGCAGCCCAACAGTGGAAGGTCGCCCGCGAAATCCGCCGACGTATCGCGATGGAGGGCGCACCGTGATGCGCGAAACACGCGTGCGTCGCATCGGCCGGGCCACCATCGGATCAGCCATCGTGTTTGCAGCCTCACTTTCGCTGTGGCTCAGCCAGCGCCCCGAGGAACGACTGCAGCAAACACCCGAAACGATTCCGTGGCCGAACGTCAGCTGGGTCATCGTCACCACCACGTCGACAACAACCACCGTTCCCGAGACCACGACAACCAAGCCGAAACGCACGACAACCACGCTCGAGCGAACCACCACCTCGGTTGATGCGTCATCAACGACCGTCGATCCGCTCGCCACAACGACAACGGTCGAGGTGGACGGATCCACCTCGACCGTGTCGGGTACTTCAACCACGACGACCCTGTCGTCGTGATGGCTTGATCAGCCGGCGTTGATCGTCTTTGCCAGCGACTCGGCCGCCTTCAACAGCGAACCGGTGACGGGGGCGTAGTACAACGATTCAGCCAACTGCGGACCGCACTCGTCGAGGAGGAACGTTGCAAAGTCGGACACGATTGCGTTCTTTGCACTCGGCGTGGTCTTGCCCAGCAGGTACGTCACGGCTGCGATCGGGTATGCGTTCGCATCCTTGTTGTCGTACTTGAACGAAATGGTTCCCTTTGCTCCGGGGGTGTAGTCGCTGAGGAACGCCGAGACGTTCGCCGACGACGGGTACACGTACTTGCCGGCCGCATTCTTAATGTACGCGGCCTTCATTCCCTTTGCCTCGCGCTCGATCACGAACGACACTTCGGTGTAACCCACGGTGCCGTTGTTGTCGGCGACGTAGTTCGACAGCGCCGTTGAACCGCTTTGGCCCTGGAAGCTTCCGGGCACTGCACTGGCACCTCCCGGGAATGCACCCGTGAAGGCATCAGCGACGGTCCACGCATTGGCGGTGTCGACATTCTTCAGGTAGTTCACGAAGTTGTTGGTCGTACCCGAACCGTCACTGCGGTACACCACGGTGATGTTCTTGTCCGGCAGCGTCACCTTTGTCGCCTTGAACGCAGCAAGCTTCTTGCCATTTGCGTTCACGACGTATTCAGCGTTTGCAACCGTCTTGATGGGAATACTGACGGCTCCGACCTTCGTCGCCACCGACTTGAGGACCGTCTTCTTGCCCTTCAACTCTTGAACGACCTCGATCTTCTTGCCCTTCGTCGCCTTGGCCGCTGCCGTGGTCATGTTGACCGAGACAGTGGCGGCAGTGGTCGAATCTGCCTTCATGGTGACAACGGCACCCTTGTAGTAGCTCTTCTTCACCGAGTTGGCGAACACAGGGTTTGCCTTCACATCGGCAGCAATTGCCTTGTCATTCCACTTGGTGATCTTGCCCGAGAAGATTCCACCGACGGTGGCCGAGCTGAGCGACAGGTCGGCACCCTTCAGTTCGTCGAGACGGAACACGACGCCGATGCCACCGAGAACGTACGGGACGTAGGTCCAACCGAAAGACGGCGTGTCCTTTGCCGCGACCAACGAGTCGGTGCCGGCAAAGTCGGTGAGGCCGTTCTTGAAGTCGGTCTTTCCGCCACCGGAACCCTTTGCGTTGTACGACAACGTGTGGCCGGACTTCTGGTTGAAGAGGGGGATGCAAGCGTCGAGGAATGTCTTCGGGAACGTTGCTCCCGAACCCGACACCGATTCTGCCTTCGCGACACCGGACAATCCGAGGCCTGCAACAAGCCCGGCGATTGTTCCGACGACTGCCATTCGGCGAATTGCCATTTGTAGTCCTCCGTAGTGGTTTGGATCGTCAGTTTTCTGACACCACGAAAGTTACGAAAGGCAGTTCAACCCGAAGCAAGATCGGGGTGAACGATTCGGTTCACCAACGTGAACAATGTCTGAACGAAATCAGCCGAAGCGGCCCTGAACGTAATCCTCGGTGCGCTTGTCGGAGGGCGTCGTGAACATCTGTGACGTCAGGCCCGACTCGATCAACCGCCCCGGCCCACCGTCGGCAAGGAAAAATGCGCAATGATCCGACACGCGTGCAGCCTGCTGCATGTTGTGCGTCACGATCACAATCGTCATCGACTTGGACAACTCACCGATCGTTTCTTCGATTCGCAGCGTGCTGCCCGGGTCGAGCGCCGAACACGGTTCGTCCATCAACAGCACTTCGGGATTCACGGCAAGCGCGCGGGCAATGCACAGACGCTGTTGCTGGCCACCCGACAGCGACCCGCCCTTTGCGCCGAGACGGTCCTTGACTTCCTTCCACAAACCGGCCCGCGTCAGACAATCCTCGACGACCTCGTCGCGGTTCGCCACCTTCAACTTCGCCAGCTTCACGCCGGCCACAACGTTCTCTGCGATGGTCATTGCCGGGAACGGGTTCGGCTTCTGGAACACCATGCCGATCTTCAAACGAATTTCCGCCGGGTTGACAGACGGATCGTAGATATCGCCATCGTGCAGCAGCACCTCGCCGGCCATCGCCGCCTTCGGGATGAATTCGTGCATGCGATTCAGAATGCGCAGGAAAGTCGACTTGCCGCATCCCGACGGACCAATGAGACCGGTCACCGTGTTCTGGGGAAAGAACAGATTGATGTCCTCGAGCGCGTGATGCTTGTCGAACCAGGCGTGGATGCCCTTTGCCTCGAGTCCCGCCACCTGTGCAACTTTGGTGCTTGCCACCTCTTGTGTTTCGACCATCTCAGTGAGTCCGTGCCCTTTCAGATCCGTCATCTCTTGTCTCTCCCGCTCAGTCCGCGTGCAACGGTGAACAACACGAAGACCGCAAGCAACAGCAACAGCGAACATGCCCACGCGCGCGCGAACGAATACTCGGTTCCGCTCTGCAACAGACCAAACGTGAACACCGGCAGAGAGGCAACCGGCCCCTCGGTCGGCGAGAACGTCGTCGCAGTGAAGTAGCTGGCCGTCAATAGCAGCGGTGCCGTCTCGCCGGCAATACGTGCCACACCGAGAATTCCCGAGGTCACGATGCCGCTGCGCACCGTTGGCAGCACAACGAACAAGGTTGTGCGCCACTGCGGGGCACCCAATGCATAACTCGCGGAGCGCAGATCATCGGGCACCAGCTTGAGAACTTCCTCGGCCGTACGGGCAACGGTTGGCAGCATCAGAATCGCCAGGGCAAGACCGCCGGCGAGACCGCTGAACTTGTTCATTCCCATCACGACGGTCGAGTAGATGAACAAACCGGCGACGATCGACGGGACTCCACTCATCGATTGAATGATGAAGCGCACGACGCCACGCAATTTGCCCCGTACTTCGGTGACGTACACCGCAGTGAGCACGCCCAACGGCAGCGTGATCACGGCCGCAATCGTGACCATCATCAACGTTCCCACCAGCGCATGCGCGGCACCACCGAGGTTCAGCTCATCGTCCGGACTCGAGATGCGCATGTCGGACGAGACGAAGTTCCAATTCAACAGGGCGTCGAGCCCCTGTGAAATGACCGTCCACAGCAGCGACACGATCGGATAGAAGGAAATACCGGCAACGGTGACGATGCCGTTGCCAACGATGGCATCCACCGACGCAACGGCACCCTTGCGACGCGACAGAACGAACGTTCCGACAATCGAAATTGGGGCGAACACCAAAAGCCAGCCGTCGAAGCCGGCGAGGCCCGTCAGCAACACGACGGCCATCGCCGCCACGGCACCGCCAAAGGCAAGGCCGATCTGCGGTGCCACCATTCGTGGTGTCACCTTCCACGGCCTGATTGGCGTTGGGACTTGGGCAATTGCAGTATCGCTCATGATTCGAGTGGCGATTTCTTCTGGACGATGTAGGTGGCGATCATGTTGACGGCCATGGTCAGCACAAAGAGGACGAAGCCCGCAGCAAGCAGCGCCTTGATCTCGTACTGGCTTGCTTCACCGAACTTCGTCGCAATCAGCGATGCGACGTTGCCGCCCTGCGATTCGAGAATGCGGAAGTTCGGCTTGAACACCAAGTTCAACACCAGATAAACAGCCACCGTCTCGCCCAACGCACGACCCAGACCCAGCATCGTGCCGCCAACCACACCGCTGGACCCGTACGGCAGAACGACGTTGCGGATGGCTCCCCAGCGGCTGCCGCCGAGCGCGTACGAAGCGTTGACCAGGTCGGGCGGCGTTCGCGAGAACACTTCACGGGAGACCGAGGTGATGATCGGGGTGATCATGATTGCCAGAACCAAGCCCGCAACGAACGGGCTGCGGTCGTACTGTTCGTTCTCGACACCGAAGAGCGGGAACCAGCCGGCGAACTTGTGCAGCAGCTCTCCCCACGATGATGCCGCGCCCGAGAAGATCGACACGGCCCACAGGCCGTACACAACCGATGGCACCGCAGCGGAAATATCGACGAGCATCCGCACCGCCGAACGAAGGCGCTCAGGCAGATAAAACTCGATGAACAAAGCGGCACCAACCGCCAGCGGAAGTGCAACAACAACGGCAATCAGCGACACGATGATTGTGCCGAGCAACATCGCCCACACACCGAACGTCGAATCGGAACCATCCGCCTCCGCTCCGGCGGTCCAGTCGGACCTGAACAGGAAATCGAGACCGAAGCGCCCGAAGATTTCACCGCTGCGCACAATGAGAAAGACGGCAATCAGGCCCAACAACACCAACGACGACAACGCGCCAGCCGAGACGATGCCCCGGAAGATGCGGTCACCACGGCTGGAACGCGCGACGATCTCGCGTCGCTCGGGGACCCCTTTGGCCCCCGTATCCCCGGCTCCGTGCTCGACGGCAACTTCCATATGTTTCGAAGCCTTCCAAAGTCCGATGTCGGTCAGGTCAATGGAAGGTGTACGGAAGGTGAACGGGCTCCGATTTTTTTGTCGGTTCTACACCGCGACGGGCACCAGGCCGAACACGTTGACATCGACCAGGCCGTGGTCGGTGATCCGCAGGTCGGGAATGACCGAGAGCCCCAGGAACGACAGCGACATGAACGGCGCGTCGAGGGTGATTCCCAGGGTGCGGGCAACCTCGACGACGTGGTCAATTTCGGCTGCCACCTCGGGAAGGGACTTTTCGCTGATCAGTCCGGCGATCGGCAACGCGACCTCGGCGATCACCTTTCCGTCGACGACGACGACCTGTCCCCCACCCATCTCGGCAACTCGCGCAACGGCAGCAGCCATGTCGGCCGGACCGGACGCGTCGCGCGCACCGACCACCATGATGTTGTGCGCGTCGTGCGCAACGGTCGAGGCAATGGCACCACGCGTGATCCCGTAACCCGACACGTAACCCAGGCCGATGCGGCCGGTTGCTTTGTGCCGTTCGACCACACCGATTCGGGCGATGTCGTTCGCGTCGTCGTTGACGTCGAGAATCAATGACGTCGTGCGCACGGTTCCCGACTTCACACCGATGACGCGGGCCTTGCCGTTCGGGGGTGCCTCGATGGTCATCTCGGCCGCACTCGGTAGATGGTGCAGGCGCACCCGGTTGTACAAACTCTTCGGTGCGTCGACCTGCGGCACGACGCCCGGAACGATCACGCCGTTGCGAGCCACCACGCGGCCGCGCTGCAGCACCATCGACGGCCGGAATCCCTGGAGCGTGTCGAAGACGACAACGTCGGCCTGGTAGCCCGGACCCAGTTGACCGAGGTGGAAAAAGTTGTGGTATTGGGCCGGGAAATACGAGCCGACCAACAACGCATCGATTTCATTCAAGCCCGCGCCAACCGCAAGCCGAATGCAGTGGTTGATGTGGCCCTCGTCGCGCAGCAGGTCGGGCTCGCGGTCGTCGCTGCAGAACGCCGAACACAACGGCCCGTGATGCAGCACGGTCGGCAGCAGTTCGACAAGGTCCTGGCACACCGAGCCTTGACGTAGGAATACCCACATTCCCTTTTGGCGCTTTTCGTGGGCTTCGTCGGGCGCGAACGACTCGTGACAACTCTCGATGCCCGCAGCCAGGTACGCATCGAGCGCGCGACCCTTCAGCCCCGGTGCATGGCCGTCGACACGGCGCCAGCCCGCCGTCTTGATGATCTCGCGGAACTCGGGATCGCCGTTGATGACGGCCGGAAAGTTCATCACTTCGGCCACCCCGATGGCGCCCATCTCTTCGATGATCTTCTTCACGTCGGCCGGAGTGAACGCCGCGCCGGCGCTTTCGAAAGGTGATGCAGGAACACACGACGACGCCGCGACACCGAAGGTGAAGGGCATCTGCTCGGCCGCATCGACAACGGCCCGAATGCCTTCGAGACCCGCCACGTTGGCGATCTCGTGCGGGTCGGCTGCCACCGCCGTTGTGCCGTTGGGCAAGACGGCTTTCACGTATTCGCTGACCCACAACTTCGACGATTCAAGGTGCATGTGCGCATCGACGAATCCGGCCACCAACGCGGCACCATCAACATCGATCGTCTCGACCGCGTCCCGGTCTCCCCAACCAACCACTGTGCCGTCGCAAATTGCGAGACTGGTGTCGATCCATTCCTTCGTTGCAGGGGCGAGAACCTTGCCACCGCGAATCAGCAGATCTGCGGGCTCGTCGCCGCGCGCTGCCGCGAGAGCCCGGAGAGAAACAGGAGGGCGCGCCATGCGGAGACGCTACTCCAGTGAGTCGCCGACGTTCCACGATGACAAACTGTTCACATGGGCTTGCGCGATGGAGACGGTTGGGTCGACTGCGATTGCGGTCGCTACCACTGGGGCCTCTACGGCGCCGCAGGACTTCTGTTGGTGCGGCGCGACCTTCCCGAACCGCACGTGCTTCTCCAGCTTCGTGCCGCATGGACCCACGGTGGTGGCACATGGGCGCTACCCGGCGGGGCACTCGACTCGCACGAAGATCCCGTCACCGCCGCCAAGCGCGAGGCGTGGGAGGAAGTCGGCATCGAGGAAGAGCACCTCAACGTGGTCGACATCTTCACCGACGACCACGGACCCTGGGGCTACCACACGATCATCGCGCACTGTCACGGCGACGCCAATGCCGGCATCGCCAACGGCGAGTCCGAAGCCTTGCACTGGGTGCACGTCAACGATGTGCACACCTACGACCTTCATCCGGGCTTCGCCGGCTCGTGGCCACATCTTCACCCGCGCGTGATCACCTCCCTCACGCTCTGAGACGAACCGCCTCCGACAAAGCAAAAGGGCCGCAGCACCGAAGTGCCGCGGCCCTTTCGATCACTTGTGAGTCAGGCAACCTTGACGGTGAAGACTTTCTTTGTCCCCTTCACCTTGCCCTTTGCCGCCTGGGCGACGGTCACGCGACACACGCCTTTCTTCGTTCCGGCAACGACGTTTTTGCCCACGATCTTGCAGGCACCCGATGCGCTCACCTTGACGCCGCCGGCACCCGACTTCGGCGTGAATGCAGCGAGGAACTTCGACGTTGCAGTCTTCGACTTGAGCTTGGCCGTTGTCGGGGCCGTCGAGCCGGAGGTCCCGCCGGTCAACGATCCCGAGGAACCCGCACCGGTCGATCCCCCGATTGAGTTCTGCAACGTGACCTTGCACGGCTGATTGTTCACCTTGACGCAAATCGACTTCGAGGGCAACACACCCGACGAACGCACTCGGTAATAGCCCGACTTGCTGGGGCAGATCTTCACCGTCGCCGCACCCTTGCTGTCGGTCTTTACGCTCGAGGCTGCCGAGCAGGCAAACGACGCAACCGCCGATTTGCCGATGGTCGATCCGCCCGTCGACGAAGTCGGACCCAAGCCACTGCAGTAGCCCTCTTGAACCGATGACGTTCCCGTCCACAAACCACCCTGCTGCATCTCGCCGCACACCTCTTCGGCCTTCGTCTCGAGATTCGAAATCGGGAGATTGTCGCCGTCTTTCAACGAGACCGGGAACTCGACCGAACCATCGGATTTTGCCTGAATTTCAGACGGAAGAGTTGTCTGGATGTTCGCCATGTAGTCGAGCGAAATCGTCTGGGACGTGCTGTCGAAATTGACCTTCTTCTTCTGCTGCAGCGAACCATCGTCGTACATGACGGTTGCATCGAACTGGCTCGACCGTGTCTTCGGATCGAATGACTTCCAGGTCACTTTGCCGTCTGCACCGGTGATGTAGGTCGGTGGTGGAACGAAGCAGAACGCACACTGAGCAGACTGCATGAAGCCCTTGGAGTCCGGGGCCGTGGCGGACCACGACGCATTCTTTGCACCGTCGTTCACGTAGTTGTACGTGAGGTAGTTGTTCGACAACTGCACGACCGCATTCGGAACGGCGGTGCCATCCGACAACTGAACCGCAACCGTTCGATCAACAACCGCCGAGGAAACCGGCACAACCACTTCGACGGCGCCCGTCGCCGGGACGTTGACGGTGACCACCGCAGCCTGCAGATACGAACCGTCGGACTGCTTTCCGCCCTTCAGGGTGAAAGCAACCGGACCGGTTGCCAGCGCTGCAAGGCGCACCATTCCGGTGTCGTCGGTGGTGTCGGTGGACTTTGCCGAACTACCGAGCGTGTCGGGCACGTCCGGGGAAGTCCAGCGAACCGATGCCCCCGCCAAGGCGGCACCCGAACTCGTCTTCACGGTGATCGCCTTCTGCGAGAGAACTTTCCGCTCACCGGTGTCGATCTGCATCGGAATGAAGTCCGGCGAGTCGGTCGCACCCGTCAGCTTGTTGACGTAGTAGTACGTCGTCGAAGTTGCGTTCTTGAACGCGCCAACGGCCGACAAAACGCCGCCAGACGCTTTCGAACATGTCGTGCAACTGAAGACCCATTGGTCGGCCGAGAGGATGCCGCTTTCGGTTGCAAAATAGACCTTGCCACTCGGACCTGTCACCGCGAAAATCGAGATCGGCTTGGCCATGATTCCGATGCTCGAAACGCTTGTCGGAAACTTCATTGAAGATCCGTCCCAAGACCCATTTCCGCAGTACAACGTGCCCTGCGCCCAGACGCACAGACCGATTCCGTTGAAGGTTGTGATGAAGACTTTTTCGGCCTGATAGACGCCCTCGATGTTGTTCGCCTTGCCCCACGTTCCACCCGAAGTGGACACGGGCGTATTCGGGTCGCCGTTGCTTTGAACGCCTGCAAATGACTTGCACGAGACGGACTTGTCGGTTCCTTGGATGAAGCACATCGTGCCGTCGCCACCCCATGCCTGCTCACTCATCGCAAAGTCGACGACTGCGGTGTACCCGGAATCAACCCATGACCACGTCGCAGCAGTCCACGGCGTCTTGTTGTTGTTGTTGTTCCTCACCTTGAAAACTGCCGGATTGGTTCCACCAGAGGGACACCAGGAGGTGCCTTCGAAGACGCCGTCGTTGTTGCAGTCAAACTCTTGGGTGTTGTTGCTCGAGCTTGTTCCGCGCTGACCCGGCAACACCTTTGAACATGCGACCGTGTTGTCGGTCTTCAAGACGCAGATGTTGGCGTTGTCCCACCCACTACTGCCGGCGATCTGCACTTTCTTCACACCCGATGTGAACAAGTCGACCCATGCGAGCGAGAAGTTCGACGACTGCGACCAGCAGTTTGTCGTTTCACCAACGATGACACCGGCCTTCAAAATGCTGCACGACGAAGCCTGGGTGCTGCTCGATGACATGGTGTAGCCCGAGCCGTTCCACGTGTGGGTGTCGATGTTCACGTTTCCGTAGACCTCTTGGCGGGTGAACTCGGGCCAGGAACCCTTGCCAACACACTTGACCCCGCCGGCGTCGGTCACGACGCAGGTTGTGAAGCCGTTGGTTGTCACGTCAGTGATCGTTCCCGTCAAGCCGACTGGCGATACGGGCGTGGTCAGCGAGTCGATCACCGAGCCGTTGCCCAACTGACCGTAGAGATTCGAGCCCCAACACAACAGACTTCCGGTGGACGAGATGGCACAGCCACCTTTGATGGTGCTCGCACCGGAATTCGTCGAATACGTGTCAATCTTCTTGGCACCGACGAGCGAAGAGAAACCGTCCGCGGGCGTCAGCGCCGGCACGTCGGTCTCGACCTGCGGGCATTGCGAGCCAACACATCCGGGCGGGGGCGCCGTTTGCTTGGTCGTCGTGATCGAGTACAGGGCATCGACCACAGCCATCTTCTTCACGGATGTGCCGACTTTTGCAGACGCACCCGCTGCCGTGCCGACGACGGCCGTTCCCCCGACGAGCGCAACCACTGCCAGCGTTTTGGCGATCATTTTCCTCATGCAAGGAACCATACGGCAGTGCCATGCGCAGAAACAGGGCAAACCAGTGAACTGCAGGAAATTTTTCACTTCGTAACGTTGTCTGAACATTCGGTCTAAAGAGCGTGAAAACCGTGCGCTACTCTGCGGCCATGTCGAACGTCGTCATCCCACGTTTTGGTGAATTGCTCTCTCCGTACATCTCGCAGGTTCCGCCCGAGATTTCGCCGCGGTTCTTGGCATTGCTCGAGCGCGGTGCAGCGAGCCGTTACCGCGGATGGGCGGAGATGCTGCCCGAGCATGCAGAAGGCCTGATGCGCTGCGCCGCAGCCGAAGATGAAATCGCCGACCGCATCGAAGCTGCATTCCCGATGGACGAATCGCGTCGCGCCGAGCTCGAGGCTCCGTTGCCCGGTGCTCTGAAGACGTACTACGACGTGTTCGCACCTCTCGACGTGTGGGATCAGTTGCGAATTCAGGCCAACGCCGAACGCCAGGGAGCCGGCGCGTGGGAGCGAATCGCAGGATCACATCCCGATTCCAAGGTCATCGAGGCCTTGAACTCGTGTTCCGCTCTCGAACTGACAAGCGCCGACTACCTCGACGCGCTAC
>CAZKVD010000039.1:0-11097 GCA_964556145.1 uncultured Bifidobacterium sp.
CGAAGCGCGACTGGGGCTATGCCGGCGACTACGTGAAGGCGATGTGGCTGATGCTCCAGCAGCCTGAGCCCGACGACTACGTCGTGGCGACCGGTGAAACCCATTCGATCGAAGAGTTCCTGCAACTTGCCTTTGCCGAAGTCGGCATCGACGACTGGCATCCGTACGTCAAGCAGGACCCTCGGTTCTTCCGTCCGGCCGAAGTCGACTTGTTGATCGGCGATCCGACCAAGGCAAAAACCAAACTCGGCTGGACGCCCGAAGTTGACTTTCCGACTCTGGTCAGGATGATGGTGCGACACGACCTCGCCATCGAGTCGGCAAAACTCGGCAAGTAATCCGGTTCGTCAGGCCTCGAGCGGCCGCTCGGTCAAGGCTTCGATGATCGACTCGGGGTCCGGTTGGTCCCCGCTTGCCATGCGGGCTCTTAGTGCAAGGCCGAACACCACCAAAGCTGCGCCCGACGACGCAACTGCCGCCGCTTCGACGCGCAGGAACAGGTCGTCGCCGATGAGCCATGTCACGGCTATGAAGGTCGCCATGGCGACGGCCCAGCCCACCGTGACCCACTTGTGGCCGTGCAGAGCGATGACGGCCTGTGACGTTCCCAGGGCCAGCATGTAGAGCGCGCTTCCAAGTGCGAGAAGGGTGAGCGTGCGGCGGTCGAGTCCGCCCTCGTACACGACATCGAGCACCTTCGGCCCGACGAGCGCCGAGCCGCCGACTCCGAGGACGCCGATGCCCACCACGGCGATGACAAGGCGTCGGAATGCGACGCGGAATTCGCTGAGATCGCCGTGTGCAGCCAGGCGCGCGAGGCGGGGCAGCAGCGCGGCCTGAATCGCCTGGAAGAGGAACAGTGGCACGCGGGCAAGGATCACACCGTTGCCAAACTGCGTCACCGCCTCGGCCTGCGTCGAGTCGGCAAGAATGTCGACGCCGATGGGTGCAGCGTTCAACAGAGCGGCGGCAAGAACCGATCCACCGAGGAGCCACCCGAGGTTCGGCGTGATCTCGGCCCACGATGCGGGCGGGCCGTCGTCGGTGCGCAGCGCTCCGCGCGACAACACGATGGCCACGCCGAGAAGCGGTGCTGCTGCAACAACCATCGCGTATGCACCGACAACCTCGACACCGATCACCCACAGGGCGATGCACCCGATGATGCGCGTGGCGCCGTCGAAGCCCATCACGATGCCGTAGTCGACAAAACGACCCGAACCGGAACAGATGCCGCGGGCCAGGTGAGTGGGTGCGTACGCGAGGAATGCAACCAGCAGCGAAGCGGTGACGATCCAGTTCTTTTCGAAGAAGTCCCTCGTGATCCACGGACTGCCGATGAGCACGATCGTGCTGACGAGCGCGGCGAAAATGACCGCAAGCGGAATCACCTTGCGAACGACCGGACGCCCACCTTGGCCGAGCTCACGACGATGGGCGAGGGCGCGGCCGACTTCCTGTTCGATCGGGAGGAAGAACCCGGGAGCCAGGGCAAAGGTGGCGAACCACAGGGCAACGATCGGCTTGAAGCCCTCCTTGCCGAGTGCCTGCTGGCCGACCTTGAAAAACGCGTAACTCGAGACACCGGCGACGAGCAGACCGATTCCGACGGGAATCGTTCCTTCGGGAACCGCGGCCTTGATGGTGTCGATGCGACGATTGCCGCTGGGGGATTGACTGCTCACGCGCCCCGCACGCTAGTGCGGGGCGCGTGAGCGGCGGGGGGAAGAATGACCCGTCAGGCCGACGGGGCGACTTTCGAGCGCACCGCAACGATGGTTTCGGATGCGGTCTTCGTGGCGTGCTCGGCGATCTTTTCGACGGTCTCTTTCGCGGTCTGGGCCAGGGCGGTTGCACGTGCGCTGACGGCGGCACCGGCTGCGGTGACGTCACCGAAGCTGGAAGGGATACGTGACTGAATTGCGGCGGCCATTTCACGGCGGCGCACCTGGACCTGCTGGAAGGCGAGAACGCCGCTGCCCACCGTGACGTAAGCAACGTCCTTGGTGAGGTTGGTGGCCATCTCGACGGCGCGCTTGGTGTTGTCGCGGGCGGTCTCGATGTTCTTCTTCATGTCGAGCGTGGTGAGGTCGATGCCGGGAATTTCAAAGTTCGGCAGGGAAACGGTGGGGAACTTGTCAATCTTGGGGAACTTGAAGCTGGGGGTTGCCATGCGCACCATTGTATCCACAACTGCTAACTATTGCAAGCGCTACGCGAAGGTTTCCCGTGGCCCCGAACTAGCCTCGCGTCATCGTGGAAACCGCCCATGAGAACCCCTCCGGGCCGACCAGCGTGCCCGCTCCCACCGTTCCGGTGGTGGTGTCGGTGGTCGTGGCGAGCCCCCACCCCGACCTCGAGGCGACCCTCGAGGCGCTTGCTGCCCAGGACTACCCGCATTTGCAGTACCTCTTTTTCGTGGTGGGCGCCGACGGGACCGACGGCGAAGCTGCGCGGCTGATTGTCGACCGACTGCCCGGGGCCGTCGTGCGCAGCGTCGTCGGGAACCCCGGCTACGGCCCGACCCAGAACGAAGCGGCCCGGATGGTCGAGGGGGACAACGGGCTCTTCTTGTTCCTTCACGACGACGCGGCACCCGCCCCCGACGCCGTCAGCGTGATGGTGGCGGAAATGTTCAGGTCGAACGCCGCACTTGTTGGCCCGAAGCTCGTCGAGTGGGACGACCCCGCAGTTCTTCAGCACGTTGGCCTTGGCGTCGACCGCACGGGCGAAGTCGATCCGATCGTGTTGCCGGGCGAACGTGACCAGGAGCAGCACGATGCGGTGAGCGACGTCTTTTGCGTGCCGAGTGCGTGCATCATGGTTCGCGCCGACGTTCTTCGTGCCGTCGGCGGTTTTGCTCCCGAGATCGATTTCGGCGGGGAAGAGATCGATCTCTGCTGGCGCATCCACCTGTCGGGTGGTCGCGTGATGGTGGTGCCCGGTGCCGTGGTGCGACACCGCGAGAACTTCACCTTGCGCAATCCCGACATCGACCTTGCAGAACTGCGCGAGCGCCACCGCGTGCAAACGGTGCTCGCCGCCACGGCGCCGTCGCGTTTCGTTCAGGTCGTGGCACTGCTCGTCGGCTTGTCGCTCGTCGAGGCAGTTGTTGGTGTCGTGTCGGGTCGCTCGCGACGTGCGCTCACCGCACTTGCAACGGTGTTTTCGACGATCGTGCGTGTTGGGTCGCTTCGTCGTCGTCGCGCGCGGGTACAGGCTCTGCGCACCGTGTCCGATGCAGAGGTGCACGACCTCCAGGTACAGGGCAGTGCACGGGTGGTGTCGTACCTGCGTGCGAGGCGTGCACGCAGTGACGCCAAGCGTCTCGAGAACCGAGTAGCGGCGAGTGAGCGCCAGCAACGCACCCGAACCACGTGGGCGGTTTTTTCCTTTCTCGCCGCGGTTTTCGTTGTGGGTTCTCGCCGGCTGGTCGTCGATGGGGTCACTTTTGTCGGTCAGTTCGTGCCGTTCACCGAATCTTGGCGGTCACTCGGTGCCGCCTATCGGTTGGGTTGGTGGCCGGGTGGTTTCGGCTCGGCAACGCCCGCTCCCACGGGTACTGCGCTCGTCGGTGTGGCGACGTTCTTCTCGTTCGGCAACCCTGCGCTCGTGCGCACCGTCGCGGTGATCGGCCTCGCGGTTGTCGGAGTGTTCGGAATGTGGTGGTTTGCGCGCGACGTTTCCTCGTCTGCGCGTGCGCGCGCGGGTGGAGCGCTGGCCTATGCGGCAGTGCCCCTTGCCTACGAGAGCATCGCGACGGGACGCTGGGGAGTTCTCGCCTGTTACGCGGCAGCACCGTGGGTGCTGGTTGCGTTTGGTCGGGCCAATGACATGCTCACCGCGACGGCGATCGACGTGTTGCGTCGCGCCCTTCGTCTGGGCTTGTTGCTCGCAGCAGTCGGGGCCTTCGAGGCCTCGTTCCTGCCCGTCGTCGGAGTGGCATGCCTGGCATGGATGTTGGTGACGGGGTTGTGCACGGGGGTTCGTTCACTGCACGGCCTGCCCGGTGTCGTTGGTGCGTCGCTGGTCGCAGCGATCGTGTTGAACGTCCCGTGGGTTGGCCACTACCTGGGTGGTGATTGGTGGTCGCTCGTTGTCGGCGCCGACCCGGGCGTTGCTACGGGTGGCGGGGTCGTGCGGGTTCTCAGCTTTGATTCGGGACGTGCTGCCTTCGCCCCCGCCGTACTGGTGCTCTACGGCGTCGTTGTTGTTTCACTTCTCGTCGCACGCGGCGAACGTTTCGTATGGGCAGCGCGCGCGGCAACTCTGGTGGGTGTCTTTGCGGCACTTGCGGTCTGTGCCGACGCGCGCCTGCTCGGCATTCGTCTGCCCGACACCGGGGTGTTGTCGGTGTTCATCGCCGCCGGCCTGGCGCTCGGCGTCGTTGCGCTTCTCGACGCGCTCGACCACGACATCCGCGGCCAGCGTTTCGGTTGGCGTCAGCCGCTTGCGTTCCTTGCTGCACTCGTTGTTCTCGTTCCCGCGTTTCCGTTGATGGTCAACGCGGGGGGTGGCCGTTGGAACCAGCCGACGTCGTCGATCGACACGTTGTTGCTTCAGCTGTCGAAGGACCCCGTCGAAGGCGACTACCGCGTTCTCTATCTGGGCCACCCCGACCTGTTGCCGGCGGCTCCGCGAACCTTGCCTCTCGCCGACGACGGTCTGCGCCTCGGCTACGCCGTCACCGACGACGGAATCGCGACGCTCTTCACGCAGTGGTCGCCGGCGAAAACATCGACGGTGCGAACGCTGGAAAACGCACTCGGTCACCTTGCTTCGGGTGACACGCCGCGTGTCGGTCGATTGATCGCTCCGCTCGGCGTGCGTTACATCGTCGTGCCACTGCTCGACGGGGCGCGAAGCACGCGTGAGGCTCCGATGCCGGTTCCCGCGGGGCTGGTCGACGCGTTGCGGGTGCAGCTCGATCTGCGGCGTCAGTATGAATCGGCCGACCTGCTCATCTACGAGAACACCGCATGGGTGCCGACGGTGGCGCAGTTGAGTCCTGCAGGTGCTGCTGCCAGCGGGACGGCGGGCATGGACGCGCTCGTGTTGTCCGATCTTCGCGGCGCGACACCGGCAAAGACGGGTTTCGTGCCCGGACGTGCCACCCAACGTCTCGAGGTGTCACCGGGCGTTGTCAGCGTGGCCGTGCCTCCATCGCCGAGATGGACGTTGTCGGTCGACGGCCAACGAATTGCCTCGCGTCCGGCGTTCGGAGCAACGACCGGTTTCGATGTTCCCGAATCGATCGGTGCCGGCTCGCGTGCGACGCTGCGCTTCGACAGGCCATTCCTGCAGGTCGCCCTCGTTGTGGGGCAGTTCGTGCTGTGGGTGATTGCGATCTTCGTCGCCCTCGGTCTTCGGTTGCGCCGTCGCAAGATCGCGCCGGTTGTGACAACGGGTGACTCGTCTTCGCTGTCGTTTTCGTCGGGGGTGAACCGGTGAACCGCGTGCGCAGAGTTCCCGCGCTCGGCCTGGTCATCATTGCCGTGGCCGGCATCATCGCAGCCGACCGCGCGGGACGAAGCGACTCGGCGCCCGTCGACGAGGTGTCTGTCGAGTCGGCGGCACTGCCGCCGGTGTCGAGTGACATGTCGATGACCTCGAGTGCGTGGTACTGCCCGGGCGTGCCGCTCGGAGGCAAGGACTACGACGGCTCCGACTACGGCGGGGTTGCAATCATTGCCAACCCCACCGACGCCGAGTTGACGGGAATCGTGACGCGATACGTCGACGGTGCGAGTCCGCAGACCAACGCACTCACCGTTGCCCCACGTGATCGCGTTGAAGTCAATCTTCGCGACGGTGCGGGGGGCCGTTATGCCAGCGCGCTCATCGAATTGACGGGTGTCAACGGAGGTGGTGGCGCCGTGGTCGAGCAACGCGCGGACTTTCCGGCGGGGGAGTCGTACCAGCCGTGTGCCAATGCGCCGTCGAACGAGTGGTACTTCGCGGACGGGTTCACTGCAAGTGACAGCGAAGAGGATCTCGTCCTCACCAATCCGCTCGTTGACGCCACCGTCATCAACGTGCGCTTCGTGACGAAGGACGGTGAGCGGGCACCGTCACCGTTGCAGGGTTACGTCCTGCCGCCTCAGTCGCTGAGCGTGATCAAGATCGCCGAACAGGGTGCTCGTGGCGAAGAGCTCGTGGGTGTCGAGATCCGTGCGCAGAGCGGCGCATTCGTGGCGGCCCGTGCGCAGCATTACCTCGGTACCGGCCGTCTGGGTTACACGTTGAAGCTCGGCGCGCCCGCAGCGCACAACGACTGGTGGGTCGTCACGGGCAACTGGGCCGACAAGCCCGCCGAGCAAATCGTCGTCTTCAACCCGGGTGATGAAGACGCAACGGTGTCGGTCTTGTTCTCCGGATCCGAAGCCGTGAAGGCTGCGCCGTTGTCACTCGTTGTGCCCGCGCACCGAGTCGTCAGTGTTTCGATGGCAAACGTCGCGGGTCTTGCCGAGTCCGAGTTCGTGGTCGCGCTGTCGGTTCTCGAGGGAAACCCGGTCGTTGTCGAGCACGTCGTGACGCGACAACTCGCCGACAATGCTGCAACATCCGTCGACCTCGGGATGCCCGCCGCAATGGCGGCAACAAAGTGGCGCTCGGCCGTTGGTATCGGTGGGGGAACGCAGCGGGCACTTCTCATGTTCAATGTCACCGGTCTCGACACCACGGCGTCCGTGGCCAGCGTCGGGCCCGCGGGTCGATTGCCCGCTGCCGGTTTGGAATCGATCGCCTTGCCTGCGGGACGCCCGGTGTACGTGTCGATTCCCGACGGCATCGAACTGTCGCAGTACGAGGTGACGGCCGGTCAACCGGTGTTGGTTGTTCGGTTGGTACCGCGCGCGAGCGGTGTCGGTGGTCGAGATATCGTGCCGGCGTTGCCCGTGCCGGCCGCAACGGGGGAGCAGGTGGAACAATGACGAACCTTCTCATCGCCCTCGCCGTCGTGGTGTGCGCTGCAGGGGCCGCGATTGTCGGGCGCCGTCGTCGGCCCGCTGCACCGACGCAACCGCGAATGCAGGTCCCCACCCAGGTCGACCGAGCCGACTTCAACGGTCCCGACAAGGCATGGCTCGTTGCCGTGTTTTCGTCGGCGTCGTGCCACACGTGTGCCGATGTGGTGGCCAAAGCCGGTGCGCTGGCCAGCAGGGATGTCGAGGTCCACGACGTCGAATTCGGTGCGGCACGTGATCTTCACAAGCGTTACGACATCGATGCGGTTCCGACCGTGTTGATCGCCGATTCCGACGGCGTCGTACGGGCGAATTTCATGGGACCGGTGACTGCAACCGACCTGTGGGCCGCGGTTGCCGAATGTCGCGAACCGGGGTCACGCCCCGATGCGCAGTGCCACAATCACGACGACTGAGGTCGTCAGGCGGTTTGGCTGTTGTCGTTGGGTGCTGCGACGCCGCTTGAAGCGTCGGTGAGTCCCTGCTGAACGAGGCGTGCAACGGCTTGGCCATCGATCGTCTCTTCTTCGAGCAACTTCGTTGCAACCAGGTCGAGCCCACGACGGTGCTTGCCGAGAATCTCGCGGGCGCGGTCTTCCTGCTCGCGCAGAATGCGTGCAATTTCCCCGTCGATCATCTTGGCGGTGTCGTCGCTGTACTCGCGGCCGTTGGTCATGAGGTCCTCGCCAAGGAACACCTGTTGCTGGGTGCTCCACGCCATCGGTCCGACGGCTTGGCTCATGCCCCATTCGCGAACCATGCGACGCGCAATCGAGGTTGCCTGTTCGAGGTCGTTTGCGGCGCCACTGTTCAGGTGACCGAACACGATCATCTCGGCGACGCGGCCACCCATTGCCTTGCAGATGACGTCCTCGAAGTATTCCTTCGAGTACGTGTGCCGCTCTTCGGGAAGGGTCCACGTGACACCGAGAGCCATGCCCCGGGGGAGGATGGTCACCTTGTGCAGGGGGTCGCTGTGGGGCAGCACCGTTGCAAGAACGGCGTGGCCGCCTTCGTGGTAGGCGGTTGCACGCTTTTCCTCGGCCGACAGGACGAGGCTTTCGCGGCTCGCACCGAGAACCACGCGATCGCGCGCGTTTTCGAAGTCGATTCGCTCGATCTGCTTCGATCCGCGACGCACGGCGAAGAGTGCGGCTTCGTTCACCAGGTTGGCAAGGTCGGCGCCGCTCATGCCCGGTGTTGCGCGGGCCATCGTGTCGAGGTCGACGTCGGAGCCCATGCGCTTGTCGCGCGAGTGCACCTTCAGAATGGCGAGTCGCTCTTCGTACTCGGGCAGCGGCACGACGATCTGGCGGTCGAAACGGCCCGGGCGAAGCAAAGCAGGGTCGAGAATGTCGGGGCGGTTCGTGGCCGCCATGATGACGATGCCCTCACTTGTCTCGAAGCCGTCCATCTCGGCGAGCATCTGGTTCAGGGTCTGTTCGCGCTCGTCGTGTCCGCCGCCGAGGCCTGCGCCGCGCTTGCGGCCGATCGAGTCGATTTCGTCGATGAAGATGATGGCGCGGCCCATCTTGCGGGCCTGCTGGAAGAGGTCGCGTACACGGCTTGCGCCGACGCCGACGAACATTTCCATGAAGTCCGAACCCGTGACCGACAGGAAGCCCACGCCGGCCTCGCCCGCAACCGCGCGCGCGAACAGGGTTTTTCCCGTTCCGGGGGGTCCCACGAGGAGAATGCCCTTGGGTACGCGTGCGCCGATTTCCTTGAATTGCTCGGGCATGCGCAGGAAGTCGACGACTTCCTTGATTTCCATCTTGACGCCGTCGTAGCCGGCGACGTCGGCGAAGGTGGTCGACGGCTTGTCGGCGTTGTACGACTTTGCCCGACTGCGGCCGATCGACATGATGTTGCCGGCCTGGCCCATTGCGCGGCGTTGCATCCACACGAAGAAGCCGACGATCAAAAGGAAGGGAAGCAGGATCGGGACGAGGCTGGTGAACCAGTTCGGCTGCGGCGTGTTGTAGTTGTAGTCGACACCCTTTTCCTTCAGCAGCTCCTCGTCGGCGTCGCTGAGAAGTGGGGCGCCGGTGGTCGAGAAGTCACGGCCGCTGATCAGGGTGCCGCTGATTTGATTGGTGGCGTTGTTGATCGAGACCTTGTCGACCTTGCCGTCGCGGACGAGCGACAGGAACTCGGTGTAGGTCAACTTGTCGGCGTTGGTGGTTGGCCACAGGCGGGGCCCAATGAGAAGGAGAACGGCAAACGCTGCAATCACCCAAACGGCCCAACGCGGCAGTGGCGCACGGCCCTGCGGTTTTTGGCCGTCTTTTTGGGAATGACCCGAGTCGGCGGGCTTGCGGGACCCAAAGAGATTGCGCGGCGACTTGTTTGTGTTCTTCGGACCCGTTGGCTTCGGCCCGGACGCGGGTGGCGGTGGCGGGGGAGGAAGGGCGCTCATATCCCAATGCTACGGGTGCAATCCACTAAACGAGAATCGTGCTCCATTACCGTTTTGCACATGTCACGTCACTGTTCGCGTACCGGTTGCACAGCATCGGCTTCGATGACCCTCACCTACCAGTACAGCCGTTCCGTTGCGTGGCTCGACAACCTGACTCGTGAACGTGATCCGCATGCCTACGACCTGTGCGAGCGCCACGGCGAACGTCTCAGCGTGCCGTCGGGTTGGCGTCTCGAGGATCGCCGCCATCAGGCGATTCAACTGGTGTTTGCAGAGTCGACCGACGGCCTCTTCGGACAGCGTCTCGCCGGCTAGTCGGCCGACCGGGTCGACCATTCGTGCCGTCTTCCAGTGATCGTCGGGGCCCCGAGGCCCGCTATTCCGTTCCCGTTCTGTTCCTCGGGTGGGCCGGCGCATTTGTTGTATCCAACATTCTCGCATCGGTGATCTTCGGTGCCACCGGTGACTCGGGCGACGACGCACCGATTTGGGTGGTTGGACTCGTCGCACTTTCCTTGTGGGTGCCATTGATCGTTGTCCTCGTGACGCTGTCGACACGGCTTGGTTCGGGACATTTCGTGCGCGACTATGCGTTGTCGTTCCGGCTCGTTGATCTAGCGGGAATTCCGATCGGTGTGGCCTCGCAGCTGTTGCTCGTCAACCTTGTCTATTGGCCATTGAGGTCGTGGTTTCCCGGCACGTTCGACGTCGAGGCCGTCGAGGACAGGGCGCGTGGTCTGTTTGACCGCGCCGATGGTGCATGGATCATTGTTTTGGTTCTCATCGTTGTGGTCGGCGCGCCGATCGTCGAGGAACTTGTGTACCGCGGGTTCATCCACGGGTCGCTGCAGGGTCGCCTCAGTGACGGCCTTGCGCTGTTGGGGGCGGCCGTTTGGTTCACGCTGATTCACTTCACGCCGGTCGAGTTCCCGGGCCTTTTCGCCTTTGCCATCGTGCTCGGCCTGTGCTTCCACGGAACCGGCCGCCTCGGCATGGCGATCGCTGCCCACATGGCATTCAATGCGACGGGTCTCATTTTGGTGGCGGGTAGTTGACCCGCGGCCTGACAAAATGACCGCGCATGGAAAACAATCCGGAAACCGAAACGGAAACTGATCCGACGACGGGTTCCGATGCAACGCCGGCACTGGGTGTCGACACCGCGTCAAACGTCACCGAAGTCACCGACCCGGCGCCCCGCGTCGCTCGCACCTTCCCCTCGTTGCAGCTGTTTTCAACCATCGTCATCGTGGGCGGCGCGATGCTTTTCCTGCTCGCGACACTGCACCCCGGCCTGATTTTCAAGAACAACACACCGACGGGTGGCGACATGGGTGCCCACGTGTGGGGACCTGCGTTCCTGCGCGACAACCTCTTGTCGAACATCCGCCTCAGTGGATGGACCATGGACTGGTACTCGGGTTTCCCGATCTACCGCTTCTACATGGTCGTTCCGGCGCTCTTCATCGTTCTTCTCGATGTCGTGTTGCCGTACGGCATCGCATTCAAGTTGGTGGCAGTCGCCGGAATCGTTGCCCTTCCGTTGTGCGCGTGGGCATTCGGACGACTCGCGCGATTCGTGTACCCGTTGCCGGAATTGTTCGCGGTTGCTGCCACGGTGTTCCTCTACGACGAAAGCTTCACGATCTACGGCGGGAACATCGCAAGCACGATGGCGGGAGAGTTCTCGTTCTCGATTGCCCTCGCGTT
>CAZKVD010000039.1:11107-15415 GCA_964556145.1 uncultured Bifidobacterium sp.
ACTCGGCCTCGGGTTCCTGGCACGTGGGCTCGATTCCGGAAAGTACAGAACCACGGCTGCGGTACTGATTGCGTTGTCCGCGCTGTGCCACGGAATCGTTCTGATCTTCGTGTTTGGCGGGGCCGCAGTCATGGTGCTCCTGCACACGGGTCGGCGCCGTCTCGTCTTCGGTGTCACCACCATCGGGGCAGCAGTGTTGCTGGCCGCCTTCTGGGTGTTCCCGTTCCTCACTGCCCACAAGTACATGACCGACATGAAGTACGAACCGCGCCCCAGTGGTGCATCCGATTCGTTCTGGGACATGTACTTCCCGCTCACGGCGTTCTGGGACATCACCATCATGACGCTTGCGCTCATCGGCTTCGCCGCGTCCGTCATTCGTCGTCGCATCATCGGCGTATGGCTCGGCGTGATGATGGTGCTGTTGTTCATCGGCGTGTACATCACTCGTGACAGCCTCCCCGTCATCGGTTTGTTGTGGAACCCACGCCTGTTGCCCTTCCTTTTTCTCTGCCGCTACTTCCTGGTCATGATCGGTCTCTGGTCGATTGCTGCGGCCACGATCCGTCTCGTCGCACTCGACAAGGCAATGTCGATGGACTCACCCTCGTTCGTCACGTCACACCACGTGCTGCGCAATGCAACGGCGTGGACCGTGGCGGTGGGCGTGTTGTGCATCATCGGATTCCGTTTCCAGGAACTTCCCGGTGGGTCGATTCTCACCAAGGCCGACGGCACCTCGCAGTATGCGTGGGGCCCGTTCCGCACAAAGTCCGACAACAAGTCGTTCGTTGACGGCTGGGCGCGTTGGAATTTCGAGGGTTACGAAGGCAAGGGTTCGTACGGCGAGTACCACGGCATCGTCCAGACGATGAAGCGACTGGGCGAGGATCCCAACCATGGTTGCGGCCGCGCGCTGTGGGAGAACAACGGTGACCTCAACAAGTACGGCACCACGATGGCGCTGATGTTGCTGCCGTTCTGGACCGACGGATGCATTGGTTCACAGGAAGGACTCTTCTTCGAAGCAGCCGGCACGACGCCGTATCACTTCATCTCGGCTGCCGCGTTGTCGAAGCAGAGCAGCAACCCAGTGCGGGAACTTCGCTACGACAACAACGATGCTGCAAAGGGTGTGCGCTATCTCCAAGAGCTCGGCGTGCGTTACTACATGGCGCTCACGACGGAAGCAATCAACTCCGCGGCGTCGCAACCTGCGCTCGTCGAAGTCGCACGCTCGGGTCCATGGGTCGTGTACCAGGTGGAAGACAGCGACTGGATTGTGCCGATGACACGACAGCCGGTTGTCGTGAATGAACGCGCCGGTGACCAGCGTGAACGTTGGTTGGAGCTCGGCTCGAGTTGGTTCCAGCATGGCGAGGAATGGGCTGCGGTGCCGACCGACGAAGGCCCCGACGCATGGCAGCGCATCGACGTGCAGGTCGACCTCGACCGTCGTGTCGGCGAGCCGGGCGATGCGTCGCGCAACGTCGACATCGTGACGCCGGTTCAGGACATCAAGATCGTCGACCTGCCCGAGGTGACGGTTTCCAACTTCGAGCGAAAGCAGAACGAGGTCTCCTTCAGTGTCGACAAGATCGGTGTGCCCGTGCTCGTTCGTGTCAGCTATTTCCCGAACTGGAAGGTCGACGGTGCCGACGGCCCGTTCCGCGCAGCGCCGAACATGATGATCGTCGTGCCGACGGAGAAGGACATTCGTCTTCATTACGCGTCGACGATGATCGACAAAGTCGCCTATTTGTTGACTCTGATCGGCATCGTGGTCGTTGTCTACTGGTGGAGACGTGGCCCTTATAGCCTGTGACGGCCATGGCTTCCAGTGACAATCAACGGGCTGTCGACTCGGTCTTCCTCGACAAGATATTCAAGGCCTACGACGTCCGGGGCACGGTTCCCGAACAGTTCAACGCCGATATCGCACGTGCGGTCGGTGTTGCTTTCGCCGAGTTCGCCGCCTCGCCAAACGTGCTTGTCGCGCGCGACATGCGTCCGTCGGGGGTGGAACTTGCCGCAGCATTTGCCGAGGGGGCGATGTCGCGCGGTGTGAACGTCATCGACCTGGGTCTCGCCAGCACCGACATGTTGTATTTCGCCGCAGGGTCGCTGAATGCGCCCGGGGCAATGTTCACCGCATCGCACAACCCGGCCCAGTACAACGGCATCAAGTTCTGCCTCGCGGGGGCACGTCCCGTCGGTGCCGACACCGGTCTCGATGTCGTGCGAGCGGGTGCCGAACGCGAACTTGCCTCACCAACCACGTCGGCTGCGGGCCGTGGTTCGTTGTCGCAACGCAACGTTCTCGATGCATTCGCCGATCACGTCGTGGGATTCGTCGACAAGAACAATCTCCGTCCGCTCAGGGTCGTCGCAGACACCGCCAACGGCATGGGTGGTCTCGTGGTGCCTGCCGTGTTCGAGCGTCTACCGCAGATGACCCTCGAGGTCATGTACCCCGAACTCGACGGCACCTTTCCGAACCACCCGGCCGATCCGATCCAGCCGGCAAACCAAAAGGACCTGCAGGCACGTGTCGTCTCGGGCGGGTTCGACATCGGCCTCGCCTTCGACGGCGATGCCGATCGCGTGTTCGTCGTCGACGAAACCGGCACCGGCTTGTCGGGAAGCACAACCACGGCACTGCTCGCCGCGGCAGTGCTGCGGTCGAACCCCGGCGCGACGATCATCCACAACCTCATTTGCTCGCGCACCGTCTCCGAGGTCATTGCCGAAGGCGGAGGCCGCGCGGTGCGATCCAAGGTCGGCCACAGCTACATCAAACAGTTGATGGCTGAAACGGGTGCGGTGTTCGGTGGCGAGCACAGTGCGCACTATTACTTCCTCGACAACTACCGGGCCGACAGCGGTCTCATTGCTGCGATGTTCGTGCTTGCGGAACTGTCGAGTGCGAACAAGCCCTTGTCCGAGGTTCGCGGGCCGTTCGACAGATACGCCGCAAGCGGCGAGATCAACACCCAGGTCGATGACCCCCAAGCAGTCATCGAGCGCGTTGCTGCGGCATTCCCCGGCCGGGCTCAAGACCGACTCGACGGTCTCACCGTCGATTGCGGTCCGTGGTGGTTCAACCTGCGGGCATCGAACACTGAGCCCTTGCTGCGCCTCAACCTCGAGGCGCCGACGCGCTCTGAATGCGACGATCACGTCGCCGAGCTGCTGGCTCTCATCACTGCTGGCTGACTTCCACGGCTAGCGTCTGGCCCATGACGAGCGTTCTCGATCCGCGACTTCTCGAAATCCTGGCCTGTCCCGACGACAAGGGACCGCTGTGGTTCATCGCCGACGAAGATCGCCTCTACAACCCCCGTCTCAAGCGTTCCTACGACGTTCGTGACGGCATTCCGGTCATGCTTGTCGAAGAGGCAACGACCGTCAGCGAAGCCGAGCACCAGCGCATCATGAATCGCATCGCCGCGGAGAACATCGCGCCGACGTTTGACGCGGAGTAGATTCGTTCGAGCACGGTGACGTGCGCACATCCCTGTCGGGCTGACAGACCGGAGCCAGTGGGCCCCAGCCCGGATCTTCGTATCCGAAAGGTTTTTTCATGCCCAAGCTGTCCCCGAACGTCGATTACCGCGTTGCCGACCTCAACCTTGCCCCGTTCGGGCGCAAGGAAATCCATCTTGCAGAACACGAAATGCCGGGGCTGCGCTCGCTGCGCAAGGAGTTCGGCCAGTCCAAGCCCCTCGCCGGCTGCCGCATCTCGGGTTCGTTGCACATGACCATTCAGACTGCGGTGCTCATCGAGACACTGACCGAGCTCGGTGCCGAAGTGCGCTGGGCAAGCTGCAACATCTTCTCGACCCAGGACCACGCGGCTGCAGCCGTCGTCGTCGGGCCCGAGGGAACCGTCGACAACCCGCAGGGTGTCCCGGTGTTCGCATGGAAAGGCGAAACGCTCGAGGAGTACTGGTGGTGCACCGAGCAGATGATGACGTGGCCCGATGGTGACGGCCCGAACATGATCCTCGACGACGGTGGCGATGCAACACTGCTCGTGCACAAGGGTGTCGAGTACGAGCGCGCCGGGCAGGTGCCCGATCCGGGCAGCGCCGGCAACCCCGAACTGGCCATCGTGCTCGGCTTGTTGCAGCGCACGCTGAAGACCGACCCGCAGAAGTGGACCCGCATGGCGGCCGGCATCAAGGGCGTCACCGAAGAAACGACGACCGGTGTGAAGCGTCTCTACAAGATGGCCGAGCGCAACGAACTGTTGTTCCCCGCCATCAACGTGAACGACAGCGTCACCAAGTCGAAGTTCGACAACCT
>CAZKVD010000040.1:0-15340 GCA_964556145.1 uncultured Bifidobacterium sp.
TCTACGGCCAGCGCCAGGGCGGCACCAACCAGATGGTGCGCATCAAGTTGCCCGCCGGCACCATCACTCCCGAACAGCTCGACTTGATGGGCGACCTGGCGACTGAGTTCTCGCGCGGATGGGGACATATCACGACGCGCCAGAACATTCAGTTCCACTTCGTCGAGCTGCGGCGCATCCCCGATCTGCTGCGTCGCCTCGCGGCCGTTGGCTTGACCAGTCGTGAAGCATGCGGCGACACCGTGCGCAACGTCATGGCATGCCATCTCGCGGGTGCATGCCCGTACGAGAAGCTCGACGTCACGCCGTGGGCCGAGGCGACCTACCGACACTTCGTGCGCAACCCGCTCGGCCAGCGTCTCCCCCGCAAGTTCAAGGTCAACTTCTCGGGCTGCTCAACCGACTGCGGACAGGCGATGTTCAACGACGTCGGAGTCGTGGCCGTGACGCGCGAGGGCGAGGACGGCACCGTCGAACAGGGCTTCCGCGTGTACATCGCCGGTGGCCTTGGCGCGACGCCGCACCCCGCTCTTGCTCTCGAGGACTTCACGACGCGCGAGGAACTTCTTCCCACCATCGAGGCCGTGTTGCGCGTGTTCGACCAGACAGGCAACCGTGACAACAAGCTGCGCGCGCGTCTCAAGTGGGTCATCGATCAATTGGGCATCGACGAGGTTCGTCGGCGCGTGCTGAAGATCCGCCACACGCTTCCCGCATCGTCGACATGGCCCGGGGGTATTCCGCCCGAGGTTGCCGCAGTTGGGGACCTGCCGGCGGGCCGTGCCGAAACCGGAGAAATCACCGCGATGGGCCAGGGCGTGCGCGTTGCGCTGCGTTCGAGTGATCCGTTCGTGCGTTGGGAGACCGCAAGCGTCATTCGCGGTGCCGCAAAGGGAACCGTGTCGGCGATCGCCTATGCCGCGCTCGGAGACATCACTGCTCCGCAGTTCAAGGCCCTTGCATCGATCCAGCGCGAACTCGGCGCCGACGTGCGCCTGACCAACCGACAAAACGTGGCCTTCCGCAACCTGACCGAAGCCCAGCTGCGCGTTCTCCACGATCGCCTCGAGGCAATCGGCATGGCACGACCCGGCGCCGAACTTGCCCGTGACGTCGTTGCCTGCCCCGGCGCCGACACATGCAACATCGCGGTGACCCAATCACGCGGACTCGCAAAGGCCATCGGTGAACGACTGGAAGACGAGGGCCTGGCCGAGGTCGGTGGCGTCCGCATCAACATCTCGGGTTGCACCAACAGTTGCGGCCAGCACCATGCCGCCGACATCGGCTTGTTCGGTGCCGAACGTCGCGCACACGGCAAGTCGCTGCCGGGATACCAGTTGTTGCTCGGCGGATACGTCGGCAACGAACAGATTCACTTCGGCGAAAAGGCTCTGCGTGTCCCGGCAAAGTCGGCGCCCGAAGCGGTTGCACGCGTCGTGCGCCGCTTTGCCAACGAGCGCGAAGCGGCCGAGACCTTCCAGGGATGGCTGTCGCGCAACGGTGGTGCGGCGAACGTCGCGGGCGACCTGCGTGACCTCGACATCGTTCCGACGCCAGACGACGCGCCCGAGTTCTTCGTCGACTACGACGAGACGGGCCCGTTCGTTGCCGCCGCAGGCGAGTCGGAGTGCGCAACATGACCCTGACGCGCCCCACTCTCGAGGCCGACGAACTCAGCGAACTCAATGCCGAGTTCGAATCGGCCACGCCGACCGACATCCTCGCCTGGGCTGCGAAGACTTTCGGACACGGCCTCGCAGTGACATCGAGTTTCGGAGACCCGATTCTTGCCCACCTTGCATGGTCGACGATCCCCGGTATCGAGGTGTCGCTCATCGACACCCAATACCTCTTTGCCGAGACGATTTGGTACGCCAAGCACCTTGCCGACCGCAGCGGCGGGAACCTGCGCATTCTCACGCCCGCTTCCGACGTGGGTCGCGACGACCTCTGGATGCGCGACACCGACCTGTGCTGCGGCGTACGCAAGGTTGCGCCACTGGAGCACATGTTGGCAAACCGCTCGTCATGGGTCACCGGACTGCGCCGCGACGACGGCCCGACACGCGCCAAGACACCGATTGTTTTCCACGACGTCTTGCGCGACGTCATCAAGGTCAATCCGATCGCCAACTGGACCGATGCCGACGTTGCCTCGTACATGATCGACAACGATTTGCCCGAACACCCATTGATCGACCGCGGATACACCTCGATCGGTTGTTGGCCCTGCACCCAGCCGGTCAGCGACCCGAACGACAAGCGCGCCGGACGATGGGCAGGCCAGTCGAAGACCGAGTGTGGCCTACACGGGGGCCCTGCTGTTCAGCAGTAGCCGATCAACTTCGTCGTCGCTGACCTGACCGAAGTTTTCGTAGAACTGACCCACGCCGAAAAAGTGTGGCTCTTCGGCCACGCACACGCATTGATCGGCGGCCCCGCCGATGTTTGAAACCCAGTCCGTCGGGGCCACCGGAACCGCCAACACGACACGTGCGGCACCACGTCGTCGCACCGACAGACACGCAGCCTTGGCCGTAGCGCCGGTTGCGATGCCGTCGTCGACCACGATCGCAGTCCTGCCCCATAGCGGAACGGCGGGATGCAGTGCGCGCAGATGGTGGATGCGGGCACGAAGTGCACGCTCTTCACATGTCTCCACCTCGGCGGCTTCGCTTTTCAACATGCCCGTCGACTTCAAGGTCTCTTGTTCGATCACGCGCACTCCCCCCTCGCCAATTGCACCGAAGGCAAGTTCGGGTTGGTAGGCGACGCCGAGCTTGCGCACGGGAACCACATCGAGACGCGCGTGCAGCACCCTCGCGACTTCGGCGGCCACCGGGACACCGCCCCGTGGCAGACCGAGAACCACGGCGTTGGTGTCGTGCCATGGCAAGAGGCGTGACGCCAATTGACTGCCCGCATCGGTTCGGTCTCGAAACTTCATGGCGTACGACGGTATTCACCGGTGCACGACCAACGCGGTGACGTTCCTACCGGAACGCCGGCATCACTTCTGCGGCAAAAAACTCGACCGCGGGCTCCCACACGCCTTCAGCTCTTGGACCATTGAAATACACGGCCAGTTCGTCGAAGCCGATCGCGTCGTGCCAACGCTTGATCTCATCGATGCACATGTCGGGCGTTCCGGCAATCGCGCGGTCCCTGACGAACTCACGAAAATCCACCTCTTCGTCGTTGGCAACCCGTTGGAGCACCGGGTCCTCGGCATCGCCGCGCGTACCGGCGTGCCAGTAGTACTTGTGGAATTCGCGCGCGGGACCGAACCACTGCTCTTCGACGGTCTCTTGACTTGCCGCTGCCCATGTTTCGCGCATCAGGCAGATGTAAGGCGTGACACCTGCAGCCGCGCACTGTTGGCGGTAACTGTCGGCCAATGCCTTCACCATCGGCAGGGTCTCCATCGGCAATGAAAACCAACCGTCGCACACCGTTGCAGCGCGCTTGATACCACTCTTCGACGTGCCACCACCGAGAATCGGCGGGTGCGGCTTTTGCACGCACGGTGGGTCGACCAGATTGTCGCGGATGTCGAAAAACTCGCTCTGCCAACCGTGACGACCCGTCGTCCATGCTTGCTTCATGTAGCGCACGGAGTCGGTGAGGCGGCGCCCGCGCGAGGCGAAGTCGACGTTGTAGCCCTCGTATTCGTACGGCCTGTACCCCACACCGACACCCAACGTGACGCGCCCGCCCGACACCTGGTCGACCTGCGACACCTGTTCGATCACGTTGACAGGATGGTGAAGTGCAGCGAGATAGATGCCGGTACCGAGCCTGATGTTTTCGGTGCGCGACGCAAGCGCTCCCAGCACGACCATCGGCGCCGACGCATCGGGCGTGTCACTCGTGAAGGAATGGTGGCCGATGTACCCCGTGTGAAAACCCAGGCGATCGAGCATCTCGGTGGCCTTGTACATGCGCTCGTAGGGCTTCCTTTCCCCCGGCTCGATGAGTCGCGGAATGAATGAGCTGATGCGAAACGGCGCCACCATCAGATTGCCCGGGCGGCGCCGGCAGCCTGGTGAATCGACGCCATGATCGAGTTCGTCCCGGTGACGTCGCCCACCATGTGCACCTTGACTCCCGCGGGTGCGTACTCGGCAATCTCGCGGTTCGGATGGTTGTACGTCACCAACACAACGGTGTTCGCCGCAATCGCGCGTCGCCGTTCGGTGAATGGCACGCCGATCAACACCTCGTCACGGGCAATCGCCTGCAGGTAGTGGCCGCCGATGAAGTCGAAGTTCCCCGACATGAGTCGTTCTTTCGACGCCTCGACCGTCGCCGCAGGGAACGGAATCATCGCGCCGAGCGAGTCGTAGCGGCTGACCATCGTCACTTTTGCCCCGGCATCAACCAGCGCATCGGCGACGGAGATCGCCTCGAATGTTCCGGTGTCGTCGTACACGAAACAGTCACCGCTGATTTCGGCACGACCGCCGAAGCCGAACACGTCCCACGAGGTGTAGACGTGCGGAAGGTCGGCGCCACTGATTGGTGTTGCCGGTGTTGACAACTGGAAACCGTCACGGCGCGGCGTCGACCCGGTTGCCACGATCACCTCGTCGGGTGCTTCGGTCGCGATCGTGTCGGGATCGGCAAAGGTCCCCAGATGGATTCGCACACCGAGACGCTCGATTTCGCGCGAGAGAAAATCGGTGATCGCCGCAAGATCCGAGCGGTGTGGCGCACGTGCAGCGATGGACACCTGGCCCCCCAACTGGCGCGTGGCCTCGTACAACACGACGTCGTGTCCGCGCAGGGCCGCCGTTCGGGCGGCTTCGAGTCCCGCCGGGCCACCGCCCACCACCATGATCTTCTTCTTCACCGGTGCGGGGCCGACCGGCTCGAAGGTCACCGATGTTTCGGCTGCCGCAGCAACGTTGACGACGCAGCTCAACTTGCCGGTTGCCATCAACTGGGCCACACAACCCATGTTCGACCCGATGCAGGGACGAACAAGATCCTCTTCACCACGGTGGGCCTTGTTCACCAGTTCGGGGTCGGCGATGAGCGCACGCACCATCGACACCATGTCGCCCGCACCGCTCTCGACGATGTGGTTCGCATGGTCAAGGGTCATGATGCGACCGACCACCATCGTCGGCTTCGACACGGCCCTCGTGATCACTTCGTTCGGCTTCATCTCGTGGCCGAGCGGGTCTTCCATGGTCGACAGCAACTTGTGGAATCGCCAGTACGAGCCCATGTGCAACGAGACGTAGTCGACGTACTTCTCGACGTATTGGGCGATTTCGGCGTTGTCCTGTGGCGTCAACCCACCCGGGATGTATTCCTCGTTCGGAAGACGAATGCCGACACAGAAGTCGTTGCCCACGACACGTCGAATTTCTTCCAGCGCTTCGACGAGGAACCGCATCCGATTTTCGAACGAGCCGCCGTATTCGTCGTCACGATGGTTCGTCGCAGGCGACATGAACTGTTGCAGCAAGTAACCACTCGACGCATGCACGTCGATGCCGTCGAGGCCACCCTCGCGGATGCGTCGCGCGGCGTCGCCGAATGCCTTGACAACGTCGCCGATCATGTCGGTGCTCATGGGCATCGGAATTGTGCCGATGTTCGGGCTGGGAATCGCGCTCGCGGCGTACGGGAACGGCGCCTTGCGGGGCCGTGCTGCGGCGCCCGGGTGGTACACCTGGGCAAACATCTTCATTCCGTACGGCCGCATGCGGTCGGCGATCTCGCGGTAGATCGGAATGATCGTGTCGTTGTGAAGCGGCATCAACGACGGTGCGCTGTCGTGGACGCTGGTTGCCTCGAGGGTGCTCATCGCAACTCCCCCCTTGGCGCGTGCCTCGTGGTAGGCGATCAGGCCTTCACCCGACAACAAGGTTCCGTGCGCGGATCGCACGATGCGGTTCTTCAGTTCGACTCCACCGACCGTGATCGGCTCGAACAGACTGCCGTAACGCATGGATTCCCTCCCCCTGCTTCCGGGAGGCTGGCCCGCCCCCGGCGCTATTTCTTGCCCGCCACCTTGGCGATTCGAAAGAGCGTGAGACCGAGAATAAGCGACGTCGCCGCACCCACGAATGTCAGAGCGTCGAGGGGGTCCTTTTGCTTCAGGAGCCCCTCGATCCCCTTCACGGCAACGAACACCACGAGAATGTCGATGATCGACTTTTTCAGGTCGTCGAGCGAGTCGATTTTCAGCCACTCGGGAACGTCGAGCTCGCCGATGAACAGCTCGTAGAGGCCCACGACGATGATGAGCTGCACCAGCGCAAGAAGGTAAGTGTCGATGGTCTTCAACAGCGATACGACCTGGTCATCGCTGCGCCACTTGCCCTCGAAGAGATCCGAGACGAACAACACCGTGCGGGCAACGGACCACCCGAAGGTGGCAACCGACGTCGCCAACAAACCGATGACCGCAATGATTGCGATGTAGCGGACCGGACCGAGAACGTTGCGCAAGGGCATGGAGACTTTTTAGTGGATGGTGACGGTTCCTGCGTTGCCGTCCACGGTGATTGTGACCCCGTTCGGAATTCTCGCGGTTGCGTTCTCGACCGACGGCACGCAAGGAATGCCCAATTCACGTGAAGCGATCATGGCGTGGCTGCCAACCGCACCGACGTTCACAACGACGGCCGCCGCGGCGAGGAAGAGCGGTGCCCACGACGGGTCGGTCTGCGGTGCGATCAAGACGTCACCCGGCTCGAAGTCGTCGAGTTGGCCCGGATCCAGGATGACGCGAGCCGTACCGGTGGCAACGCCGCTCGATGCCGCAACGCCCTTCAGAACGTCCCCCGACTTGGCAATGGTCACCTGGGCGGCCGTGCGCTTCTTCCACTGCGAAATCGGTGCCACCTTGCCGTCGACGGCAAACGGCGGCTCGACATCGAACAGAGTCAGATATGCGGCATGGCGCTCGGCCAGCTTCTGCGTGTAGCGCTCGGGGTGGATCCCGAATTCATCGACCTCGTCGGCCATCAACATGAAGATGTGCTCGACCGCACCCAGCAGACCCGATGCCACGTGACGACGCCCGATTTCACGCATCGGCTCGCGGATCTCGCCCACCAGCTTGATGCAATTCGCCTTGTAGCGCTCGCGTGCGCTGAGGAACAGATTCGCGGCACGCATGCCGGCTTCGAAGGTGCCGAGCGACTCGGCGTCGCCCGACAGCTTCGCCCGCACGTCGGCAAGCACACGGTCGCGCTCGGCAACTGCGTCGACACGGCGTTTGGCCGGATCCTGCGAATCGTCCATCAACCGCATGCGGTCGACAACGGCAAGTGCAACGTCGGGCTTGGTTTCCCACGACTGTGCGATGACGTCCCATTCGGCGGGACCGCGCGAGCCGAAGTGGAAGAGGAAATCGTCGAGCGCCGCGACGAACTTCTTCGCCTCGGGCGAGTTTGATGCGCGCAGACGCTCGGTCAGCCCGGCAACTCCCTTGTCGAACTCGATGGCGACGTCGTTGGAGGCACGCACGAGACGCGACAGAGCCCAAATTGCCCGCGGCGGCTCGGCCGAATCGGCCTCGATACCCGCCAAGAGGCGCACCGACATGGTGGGATCCCCGAGTGCCTCGGCAATGGCACCGACGACGCCCGTGCCGATCGACGACAGCGTCGAGGAGATCATCCCGGTCATCATCGCCTGGCGCAGCAGGGGCACCATCGAGCGTGCGCGGTTCATCAACTCGAACGTGTCGAGGGTTGCAAAGTCGGGTCGCGTCGCGCGGGCGGTGTCGGCCATCACCTTGTCGGCCTCGATCTGCGGATACGAGTCGGTGGTCAACACCCAACCCGCCGTCTCACCCAACTTGGCGGCGTGACGTTCCGATTCGTGCCAGGGCTCGGCCTTGTAGACCGGCACCTCGTCACGCTCGTCGAAGAAGGCCTTGTCGATTGCCTCGGGTGACGCACCTGGCATGCGCGCACCGAAAAGACGGGTGTACGACAGCGGGTTGTAGACGTACCCACCAAAGACGCCGAACATCGTGGGGTCGTGTGGGTTCTCGACTTCGTCCCAGTCGAACACGCCGATCGAGCTGTACGCATCGACCAGGCCCTTGCCGAGCGACGCACGCAGGTACGTCGTGGCAAAGAACGGCGAAATCGGATCAGGGAAAACGTCGGCGGCGTTGCCTCGTGTCCAGGCGGGGAACTTCACCCCGGGGTTCGTGTCTGCAATCCAGCGGTCCATATGTACTGAAACTATTCGGCGGGATGCATCTCACCGAAAAGGGCGACCAGAGACCCGTACCTTGCGCGCGATGGGCGAGTCTCCGGCTCTCGAGGTGACCGGCCTCACCAAGGCCTTTGGTCGCACCGTCGCTCTCGACAATGTCTCGTTCGAAGTGCCGCGGGGCTGCATCTTCGGACTCATCGGACCGAACGGGTCGGGGAAAACCACCCTGATCCGCATTGCCCTCGATCTGTTGCGCGCGACATCGGGTTCCGTGGCTTTGCTCGGCCTCGACTCGCGGCATTCGGGCGTCGAGGCCCGGCGCGCGACGGGCTACCTGCCGGGGAATCTGGTGCTGCCACCGCGCCTGACCGGGCGTCAATACCTCGACGACATCGCACGGATTCGGCGCACGAGTGCTTCATCCGACGTAGCCCAACTGGCGACCGAACTGCGTGCCGACCTCGACCGGAACATCGGCCATCTTTCACTCGGCAACCGGCGCAAGATCGGTCTCATTGCGGCATTGATGGGTTCTCCGCAACTGATCTTTCTCGACGAGCCGACGGGCGGCATGGACCCGCTCGTTCAGCAGACGTTCCGCCGGCTCGTTCGCAACTGCGCCAATCGAGGAACAACGGTCTTCTTGTCGTCGCATGTGCTCGACGAGGTTCAGCACGTGTCCGATCGCATCGCCGTCGTACAACACGGTGCGGTCGTTGCAACCGGAACGGTCAGCGATCTCACGTCACGCTTGATACGAACCTTCACCGCAACGTTCCCCTCGCCGGTTCGGCCGTCCGACTTCGCGTCGGTACCGAACGTCACGGAAGTCGCCGGCGGAGAACGCGCGAACCAACTGGTGTTCAGCGTTCGTGGCGAATCCGGCGCGCTGTTCGAACGCCTCGCCCACTTCCGGCCGAGCGACGTCCACGGCGCCGAACCCGACCTCGAGGACGCATTTCTCGACCTGTACAGGACATCGAGGTGAATGCACCGATCCTCCGGCGCCACGTCACGTCGAAGAAGTGGTGGCTCTTCGGCTGGTCACTCGGCATCGTGTCCCTGATCGCTTTGACCCTCGGTTTCTATCCCTCGTTTCGCGACCAGGCCGATGAGTTCAACGAGATGGTCGAAAAGATGCCCGAGGGAATCAAGTCGCTGATCGGCATGGGGGGCGGCGTCGAACCACTGTCACCGATCGGCTACCTCTCGCACGAGATCTTCGCCTTCGTTCTCCCCTCGATTCTCATGATCGCCTCGATCGGGCTGGCCTCGGCAATCGCGGGCGACGAGGAACGCGGTCTTCTCGAGACCATGTACGCGCTGCCCATTCCACGCGCGCGGCTCGTCGGCGAACGCCTGGCGGCCGCGACCGTTCTTCTCGGTTTACTGGCGACGGTCACCTGTGTGACAACCCTGATCACGAGCCGCATCGTCGAACTGAACGTGGGCACTGCGGCGTTGGTCTGGGCAACGATCACTGCCCTCGCACTCACCATTACGATCGGGTCGATCAGCCTGTTCGTCGGGGGTTGGACCGGCCGTCGCGCCCCGGCCCTTGCCACCGGCACGACCGTCGCGATTGCCGGCTACATCATCACGTCGCTCGCCGAGGCGGGTATCGAGTTCTTCCGCGCGATTCGGTTCCTCTCGGTCTTCTCGCTCTACAACGTCGTCGACGTTCTGCGCACCGGAACGCCCCGCTGGTCACTGGTCGGCCTGATTGCCGTCGGCACAGGCTTCACTGGTCTGGCACTGGTCGGCGTGTCGCGTCGCGACCTCCGCAGCGCATGAGACGTCCTCGTATAGTGGCCTCATGCGGGTACGGGGCATTCACCACGTCAATGTCAACGTCCATTCCCTCGAAGAGTCGCTCGACTTCTACGTGAACAAGCTGGGCTTCGCACCCTTCGATCGACCGGAGATGAAGGTGCGCGGTGGCTGGCTGCGGATGGGCGACCAGGAACTCCACGTGATGGAGGCACCCGGTGCCGTCATCGACAAGAAGCAGCACTTCGCCCTGCTGGTCGACGACGTCGACGAGGCTGCGGCACACCTCGACAAGATGCAGGTCGCTTTCCGCCGCATCCACAACGACGACGGACGCAGTGACCAGATTTTCATCCACGATCCGTCGGGCAACCGAATCGAAATTCAGGGGCCGACATGAGCAATGTCACCGCACTCGAATCACTGCGCCGTCGGATGCGCGCAATGCACTCGCTGTACCACGACGCAACCGCCACCATGACGGTCGACCAGGTCAACCACCACGAGCGCGATGGCGTGGTTCCCATTGCCTTCAGCCTGTTCCACATCGTCAACATGATCGACGCCTCGTTCATGTTGATGACCGGTGCCGCACCAATTTGGAACGACGACTGGGCATCACGGGTGGGCATGTCGATCAACGACCACGGCAAGCACAAAACCGTCGAGGAGATGGTTCACCAGCGCATCGGCGACTATGCCGCCTTCGTCGACTACATGAACGCGGTGTTTTCACGCACCGAGTCGTGGCTCGACGAAGTCGACCCCGCCGATCTCGACCGCGTCGTGATTGCGCGGCCATTTCCTCCACAAATCGCCAGCACGTACTCGGCCCGGGTGGCCGGCGAAGTCGGGATCACGGTGCTCGATGCGGCAGAGTGCTGGATCTACCAACACGGACTACGCCACATGGGCGAGATCGAACACGCCCGCGGCCTGGTCGGTTTGAACGGCATGACGTCATAAGACGGCAGCCGATGAACACGGCATGACGAGCTGACTCAGCCGGCGGCAGCAATGTCGTGCATGGCGGTGATGCCCGCGAGGAACGCCGCGCGTCCCGCAGCATCGAGAACCCCGTAGGCGGGCGCGACCATATCGTCGGTCAGCTTCTCGGCGGTGTCCCACTGGGCGCGCTGGGCATCGGTCACCTTTGCCACGTCGTCCTCGGACCAGCCGAACATCTTCGCGTCGGCGGGTCGCTTGATGAAGTGCGCAACCTTCGATGTGAGACCCGCGGCGCGAATGGCGGCCAGGTGCGCACTGCCACGGAATTCGCGCAACACGGTGGCGAGTTGCATCGCACGACCCGGGACGTCGGTTGCCAACCCTTCGCACTTCATCGCGGCATACAGACCCAGACCGTCGGGGTCGGCTGCCCCATTGACCGCATCGGCTGCGGCGACGAAGGCGTCGAGATTCGGGATCGATGAAAATCGCGCACGACCGAATTCGGCGCTGCAGTCGAGATGAGCACGTCCCGCAACTCTCGGGGCGCATTTCGCCTTGGCCGAATCCCACGCCCCGCCAATGACGGCCGGGTTGAAGTAGCCGAAGTTGGCGGCAAGCGCAGCACCATCGCAGTCACCCAGCGCGCCGCCGCGACCGAGGACGTAGAACTCCATGCCGTTCAAACCCAACTTCTCGCCGACCTCGCGGGTCTCGGCAGTGAAGTAAAAGCGGTAACCGGTGTCGCCAACGAGCGGACATGCTCCTGCGAGAAAGGTCGAAAGGGATGAGTCAAGGGTCATGTACCGAGAATAGTTCGCCCGTTTCACGCCCCCGTCGGCCAGACTGTGGGCGTGTCCCCCACAGATTTCCTTGGCCTCTGCGCGTCCATCCTCTCGATGCTCTTCATTTGGCCCCAGGTCATTCGCGTGTACCGCAACGACACGGTCGAAGGACTTGCACCCCTCGGCGCCCTTCAGGGCATGTCCGGGTCGATCCTGTGGTCGATCTACGGCCTCTCACAGAGTGATGTCCCGCTCTTTGGCTCGAATCTCCTGATCGCAGTCGCCATTGCGCTGTTGTGCGGCGCGATGACGCGCCACGGGATCATCAAGCGCAGCACCGTGTTCGGCCTCGTCGCGGCAGTGCTGGGTGTCGGCCTCGTCGCCTCGGCGGTTTCGACCGCCCTCGTCGGGGGTCTGGCATTCGTCATCGGCGCACTGTCCATTCTTCCGCAGACCATCAAGGTCATCCGCGATCCCGACCTGAACGGTGTGTCGGTATCAAGCAATGCACTGCTGCTTGCCTGCGCCTCGACGTGGATGGCGTACGGCATTGCCATCGGCGATGCGCTCGTCACGTTCCCGAACGTCCTCGTCATTCCGTGCTCGGCAATCATCGTCGCCCGCGCATGGGCCTCGCAGCGCCGCACCGCCCGCGGTGTCCTCGTTGCCGAACATGCCGCCTGACGCAGTCGACCTCGAACGCGATTATTCGCCGAGCTCGGTCTCGAAACACCCTGCACCTTGGTACATCGAGGAGTACGCACGCCGTAGCTCGTCGGTCCTTGCCCGCCTCGGCGAGCGCGCGGTTCGGGAACACTACGGACCCGGCACCGACGAGTACGTGGTCATTGCGCGTCACTCTCCAACCGCACCATTGCTCGTTTTCATCCACGGTGGCTACTGGCGCGCTTTGTCGGCCGACGAGTGCTCGATGTGGGCGGCCGATGCACTCGATTCGGGGTTTTCCTTTGCCAGTGTGAACTACACCCTCGCGCCGACTGCCTCCCTCGAGCGCATCGTCGGACAGTGCCGTTCGGCAATCGATTGGCTGATCGACAGCGCCGGCCTCGACCCGTCACGTACGGTCGTCGCGGGTTCGTCAGCCGGCGGTCACCTGGCCGCAATGGTCACCACGGCGAACCCGCAGCCGGTTCGTTGCAACGCTGCAGTGTTGTTGAGTGGCGTTTTCGACCTGCGGCCGCTGGTGTCGACCACCGTCAACGAACCACTCGGTCTCACCGTTCCCGATGCAGTGAGACTCAGCCCGGCACACCTGCGGGTCAATCCGATCGAGACCGTGCACGCCTTCGTCGGTGAAGAAGAAACGGCTGCATTCAAGTCGCAGAGCGCCACCTACGTCGACAAGCTGTCGGCCGCCGGCATCGATGCAATGTCGCACATCGTGGCGGGCCGCGATCACTTCGACCTGATTTACGATCTCATCACACCGGGAACCGTGCTCGGCGACACCACTCTCGGCCTGCTGGCAACCGACGGAGGCACAAAATGACGACACTCGACGACTTCACCCGACGCGCGGCGGACCTCGATTCAACAAATCCCTTGGCTGCCGCACGTGCACAGTTCGACCTGCCCGAATCCGAGTCGTACTTTCTCGGCAACTCGCTCGGCCCCCTCACCCACGCGGCGCGCGCTGCGGTGGTGCGCACTCTTGACGACGAGTGGCGCAATGGCCTCGTGCGCACGTGGCACGACGGCGATTGGCTCGAGCTCGCGGGGGCAACGGGTGATCTCGTTGCGCACGTCATCGGAGCACCGGCCGGTTCGGTGGTCGCCGGCGACTCGACATCCGTCGCGCTGTTCAAGGTTCTCTCGGCCGCCGCGGCAATGAACAAGTCGGCAACCCGCCGGGTGATGTTGTGCGACTCGCGCAACTTCCCCACCGACAGGTACGTCGCACGCAGCGTTGCCGACCTGCACGGCCTCGACTTCGTTGAACTCGAAGTCACCGACATGCCGGCCCGTTTTGCCGACGATGTTGCCGTGATGACCGCCTCGATGATCGACTACAGGTCCGCCGACCTTCACGACGTTCGTGTGGTCAGTGCCGCAGCCCACGAACACTGCATCCTCACGGTGTGGGATCTTGCACACGCTGCCGGAGCGGTCGACTGCAACGTTTTCGACAACGACGTCGACTTCGCCGTGGGGTGCGGCTACAAGTACCTGAACGGCGGGCCCGGAGCGCCGGCCTACATGTACGCGGCCCCGCGACTCGTCGATGCCTCAAGCCAACCGATTCCCGGCTGGTTCGGACATGCCGAACCGTTCGCCTTCGAGGACACGTACCGACCCGCCCCCGGCATCGCACGATTCTCCAGCGGCACGACACACGTGTTGTCGATGAAGGCAATGCACGCCGCCCTCGGCGTGTTCACGCAGTACTCGATGAACGACCTGCGGGGCACGTGCATCGCACTCGGCGACTTCTTCGTCGAGGGATACGACGCTTTCCTTGCCTCCAGCGGTTTCGACCTGGGATCACGTCGCGAGGGAGCCGCCCGCGGCGGCCACATTGCCCTGCTGCACCCCGAGGCCGAGCGAATGTCGAAAGAGCTCATCGCGCGGGGTCTCGTCGTCGACTTCCGACCACCGAACGTCATTCGTGTTGCCTTCAGCCCGCTTTTCCTGCGCTTTGGCGACGTGGCCAGACTGGTTGGCGAACTCACCCGCCTGAAATAAGGGCACGCACCCGCAACTACTGTGGGCACATGGCAACCATCCTCGCCCACATCACCGTCAAGCCCGGCAAGGAACGCGAGTTCGAAGACCTGGCCGAACGTCTCGTCAAGGCAACCCACGACAACGAAACTCGCGTGATCCGCTACGAGTACTGGCGTGGTGCCGAGCCGAACACCTACTACGGGCTCCTCGCGTTCCAGGACTACAACGCATTCCTCGAGCACCAAACGTCCGAACACCACGAAACCGACGCGAAGAAGATGACGGGAATTTTCACCGACTTCAAGCTCGAGTGGCTCGACCCCATCACCACGGCAAGCCCATTGCCTTCCACCAACATGCAGCCGCTCATCGACAACGCATCCGACCTGTGGAAGGCCTACCACGAGCGGATGCCCGCCCAGGTTGCCGCTTGGTGGTTGGGGCTGCGCAAATAGTCGGCACACTTGTGCCGTGACCGTTTCGCAGATCTTCGACCCGACCCGCTGGACCCAGGTTCCGGGCTTCGACTTCACCGACATCACCTACCACCGGGCCAGGGAACACGGCACGGTTCGCATCGCGTTCAATCGTCCCGAAGTTCGCAATGCCTTCCGTCCGCACACGGTCGACGAGCTGTTCACGGCCCTCGACCACGCTCGCCAAACGAGCGACGTCGGCTGCGTGATCCTCACCGGCAACGGGCCATCGCCAAAAGACGGTGGATGGGCGTTTTGCAGTGGCGGCGACCAACGCATCCGCGGTCGCGCCGGCTATCAGTACTCCGAGGGCGATTCGTTGGCGGCAAGCGACCCCGCACGCACCGGGCGCCTGCACATTCTCGAGGTTCAGCGTCTCATCCGTTTCATGCCCAAGGGCGTAATCTGCGTGGTGCCGGGTTGGGCGGCCGGTGGTGGCCACAGCCTCCACGTCGTCGCCGATCTCACCATCGCTTCGCGCCC
>CAZKVD010000041.1:0-15137 GCA_964556145.1 uncultured Bifidobacterium sp.
TCCCGGGCTGGAAGGCCGAGACCATCGGCGACGACATCTGCTGGATGAAGTTCGGAGACGACGGCCGCCTCTATGCCATCAACCCCGAGGCCGGCTTCTTCGGCGTCGCGCCGGGCACCGGATACGACACCAACGCGAACGCAATGGAAACGCTGTGGGGCAACTGCCTGTTCACGAACACGGCACTCACGCCCGATGGCGACGTGTGGTGGGAAGGCATGAGCGACGACGCCCCGGCCCGCGCCACCGATTGGCGCGGCAACTCGTGGACTCCCGAAACCGAGACCCCGGCTGCGCACCCGAATGCCCGCTTCACCGCTCCGGCGTCGCAGTGCCCGTCGATCGCATCCGAGTGGGAAGACCCGCGTGGCGTTCCGATCTCGGCGATCCTCTTCGGCGGTCGTCGCCGCACAACGGTTCCGCTGGTCACACAGGCCTTCGACTGGGCACATGGCGTGTTCCTCGGCTCGATCATGGCTTCGGAGACCACCGCTGCACAGGCCGGCGCCGTTGGCAAGCTGCGCTTCGACCCCATGGCGATGCTCCCCTTCTGCGGGTACAACATGGCCGACTACTTCGGCCACTGGTTGCGCATGGGTGCCAACGGCAAGCCCGAGAACCTGCCGCAGATCTTCTTCGTCAACTGGTTCCGTCGCGATGAAGACGGCCGCTTCCTGTGGCCGGGATACGGCGAGAACAGCCGCGTCCTCAAGTGGGTCTTCGAGCGCGTCGACGGCACCGCACAGGCGGTCGAGACACCGATCGGCTACCTGCCCACACCGGGCGACCTCGACACCAGCGGCTTGTCGGTCGACAAGGCCGACCTCGACGAGATTCTTTCGGTCGATGTGAATGGCTGGCGCGAAGCGATCCCCCAGATCCGCGAGCACTATGCCGCATTCGGCCCGAAGCTGCCCAATCAGTTGGTCGCAGCCCTCGACACGCTCGACAAGTCACTCACCAACGCCTGAGGTTTCTCGGCGCGACTCCGCACGTTTCTCGGTGTGTAAAGACTCGGAAAACGGGTAATTACACACCGAGAACGGATGGGGCTGGGGTTATTGGCCGACGAGGAGGGCCCGGATTCCGAGGCCCATCAAGAACAGGCTGCCGCCTCCGTAGAGCAGGTAGAGCTTGCCCTTCAACTGGTTGCGGTACGAGTAGATGATGGCGATCGCGATGATCGCGACAAAACCGTAGAAGGCGTGAAACTGCGGAAACTCGAGCTTGTACTTGTTGACAAGCGCCACGCCGAGGGCGACCTGGATGAATACCGAGAATTCGGCAATGCCGATGAACCACCACAGGGCCCGCGAACGAAGCGACACGACTTTGTGTGCGGCGAGCGACCACAGACCCGCAAGGCCGTTGCCGATGATCATGAACCACGCCCAATTCGTGTGGACGTCGCGAAGAAGAAGAGCCTGCACGGGTTGAATCTAGCGAATGAGAGTGTCGGCTTCGTTGCCGATCTGATCAACCGAGAAACCACCGCGACCGTCGGAGACCACCGTGGTCACCGAACAGTTGTCGAGACTCGCGATGACCATGCGGTCGTCGTTTGTTGCGGCTCCGATGACCACATTGATCGCGATGAAATGACTGAAGACAACGGCATCGGCAGTGATGTCGGCAAGCGCCGACAGAAGCGAGGTTCGGTAGTTGAGGTATCGCGGACCATCGGATTCGACGAGTTGAGTCCAGGTGCCGGCCATCGCCGCGCGCAACCAATCGATACGCGTGTCGAGAGTGTGACCCGCGGGTGACGGGATCTCGGCCACCCGCGGTTCGATCACAGGCTCGATCCCCCACCGCGCGCTGAGGGGCTGGGATGTTTCGCGACAACGACGCAACGGACTGCTGAAGACTGCGAGCGGCCCGACGTCCGCGAGACGCTCGGCAACATCGACGGACTGGCGCTGACCGAGCTCATCGAGTGCGGGATCGGGGTCGACGTTCCAGCCCGCAGCGGCCCGTCCGTGACGCACGAGATACAGCCTGGGCATCAGAAAAACCAGCCGTCACGCAACGGTTCCGGGTCGCCGGCCTTTCGGTACCACTCGGCCCCGAAGGCCATGCGGAAGGCATCCTCGGGCATCTTGGCAAACCAGCCCGCATCGGTGATTTGGCTGCGGTGACTCATGATCGCACGCCGTTTTGCCTCGACGAATGCCATCACGTCGATGCGGTGCGTCAGTTCGGACTCGAGTAGACCCATCGGGTTGCCATCGTCGGCGGGACCATCGACATCCCAGTCGTTCTCGGGATCGACGAGTCCAGCGTCGCGTGCATGCTGCTGCAATCGGCGCATGTTGTCGCGGTTCATCGTGGCTTCGTACACCTGGCCGACACCCGCCAACTCAGCGGCGCGGTGACCCACCTTGTGCACCATGATGTGATCCGGATGTCCGTAGTTTCCGTGCCAGTCGTACACGGTGAGCACGTCGGCGCCGTACTTGCGCAGGATGTCGGCCAACCGTGAGGCAGCCTCGTCGACCGACGCACCGACAAAAGCACCGTCGTGGCCGTTTTGCTCCCAGCCCGTCATACCGCTGTCGCGGTATCCCAGCCACTCGATGTGGTGCACACCGAGCTCCGCACACGACGCGATCGTTTCGCTGCGCCGCCTGTCGGCAAGGGACTCGCCGGGACGAAGGTCGGCGGGAACCTCTCCGTGCTCACCACCGGTTGCGACCACCAGCACAACCGTGTGGCCTTCGGTGGCGGCACGAGCCATCGACCCTCCGGTCGCAATCGCCTCGTCGTCCGGGTGGGCGTGGAAGCAGACCAGCGTTCCCATCAGGCTTGCTTCACCGCACCCGACGACAAGAGCGCGTCGACCTTTTCAGGCGCAAAACCGAATCGCTCGAGCACTTCGCGGGAGTGCTGGCCCGCGTGTGCGGGAGCGAGCGTGAGCTCACTCGCCGTACGAGAAAAGCGCGGGGCGGGAGCGGGTTGGGTGACGCCGTGATGGTCGACGAAGGTCTTGCGCTCCGCGTTGTGGCGATGCTTCGCTGCTTCGGACATCGTGAGAACCGGGGCGAAGCACACGTCGGTGGCTTCCATGATCGCGCACCATTCGGCTTGGGTCTTGCCGAGGAACACTTCGGTGAGGCGCGCCTTCAGGTGCGGCCACTGCGAACGATCCATCTGCTTGGCGAACCCGGGGTCGCCTTCGAGACCGGTCAGGCGCATCAGTTCGGCGTAGAACTGCGGTTCGATGGAACCAAGCGAGATGAACTTGTCGTCCTTGCAGCGATACACATCGTAGAAGTGCGCGCCGGTGTCGAGGAGATTCGTTCCGGGGGCGTTTTCGTCGAACAGCCCGACGTTCTTCATCGCCCAGAACATCGACATCAACACGGCGGTGCCATCGACCATCGCGGTGTCGACGACCTGGCCCTTCCCGCTTTTTTGGGCCTCGAGCAGAGCGGCAACGACACCAAGTGCGAGGAACATGCCACCGCCACCGAAGTCTCCGACCATGTTCAGTGGTGGCGTGGGCATCTCGCCCGCTCGACCGAAGTGGGCAAGCGCGCCGGCGAGCGCGATGTAGTTGATGTCGTGGCCGGCAGCTTGGCCGTACATGCCGTCTTGACCCCACCCCGTCATGCGACCGAACACGATGCGGGGGTTGCGAGCCAGACAAACATCGGGACCGACACCCAAACGCTCCATGACTCCCGGACGGAAACCCTCGATGATTGCATCGGCCGATTCGACGAGCGACAACAAGGTCTCGACTCCGTCGGGGTTCTTCAGGTCGATGGCGATGTTGCGTCGACCACGCAAAAGTATGTCGAAGTGCGGTGAGTCGGGCGCCGGACCGCGCACCGACTGCGCGCGCTCGATGCGCACCACTTCGGCCCCGAGATCGGACAACAGCATTGCCGCGAACGGACCCGGTCCGATTCCGGCGATTTCGATGATGCGATAACCACTCAGTGGTCCGGCCATGGTGTCTCCTTGTTCCTCATGCCGTCGTGATGACGGCTCACTTCGTTGACGAAACCGATGACACGTGCGAAAGGATCGAACCGGTGATGCGTGGCCACAGCGCGCGCGGCAGGTCGTGTCCCATGTCGTCGATCATGTCGAGTTTTGCATTCGGAATCAGCTCCGCCGCACGCTGGCCTCCACTGGGGGCGATCAACGTGTCGTCGGTTCCGTGGATGATCAGCGTCGGGGCGGTGATGTTCATCAGCCCCTCGGTTCGGCGCCCGCTGGCGTAGATCGCGGCAAGTTGGCGCGGTGCACCCTGCGGGTAGAACGATCGATCGAAAGAGGCGGCGGCATCGATGCGATTCTGCTCGACGGTCGAATGCTTCTTCGACTGCCACACCATCCACTGCTTCGACGATTCGATGTACGCATCACGATCGGTGGGTGGTGCGGCGACGAGTGCCTCCATGGCCTCGGGGGTCGGCTGTCCGTATTCGGGTTCACCCGAGTTCGACATAATCGACGTCAGTGATGCGACCCGGCCGGGGTGTTCGATCGCGATGATCTGGACGATCATGCCTCCCATCGATCCTCCGACGACGTGGGCACGCTCGATACCAAGTGCGTCGAGAAGGCCAACGGCATCGGCGGCCATGTCGGACAGGTTGTACGGCACTTCGGGAACGGGGTCCTCGAGAAGCGCAGCCCGGATGACGCCGTCGGTGTCGACCTCTGCACCGTCGAGTTTGGTGCTGAGGCCACAATCACGATTGTCGAAGCGGATGACGTGGAACCCCGCATCGGCGATCAGGCGACAGAACTCTGCCGGCCACATGAGCATCTGTGCGGTGAAGCCGGACACCAGGAGCACCGCCGGGTTGGACGGGCTCCCGAACGTTTCGAACTCGATTTCGATTCCCGTGGCGACCTTGGTTCTCGGCATTCGGCAAGTTTCACCGACGCGGAGCGATGGGTCAAACGCGCCTGTTACGGCGCGACAGCGCCGGCGTCTCCCATCGGGCCTCGTCGGGGGTGATCGTGCGGCCCGGTGCCACGAGAGCGTCGATCCGATCGAGCACGTCGTCGGTCAGACGCACATCCTCGGCCCCGAGGAGGGTCGTGAGGTGCTCCATCACACGCGGGCCGATGATGGCCGAGGTGACACCCGGGTGATGCAACACCCAGGCAAGTGCGAGGTGCGCGAGAGGAACACCTATCTCATCGGCGATCTGTGCGAGCGATTCGACGATGTCGAGCTTTTGCTGATTGGCGGGATCCGAGAGGTCGTAACGCGCGGGCGCCCGTGCAGCACGACCTTCGCTGCGCGGACCCGCGCCCTTGCGGTAGGTGCCCGACAGCCATCCACCATTCAACGGGCTCCACACGAGGGTTCCCATGTTGAGGCGCTGACAGGTCGGCAGAAGATCACGTTCGATCCACCGCACGAAGATGCTGTAGGGCGGTTGCTCGGTGCTGAACGGGATCAGATTGTTCTTGTCGGCAACCCATGCCGCCTCGACGAGATGCTCGGCCGGAAACGTCGAGCAGCCGAACGCGCGGATCTTGCCCATGTGAACGAGATCGTTGAGGGCCGACAACGACTCTTCAATCGGCACGTTCGTGTCGGGACGATGCAACTGGTAGAGGTCGATCCAGTCGGTGCCCAGGCGGCGCAGACTGTCGTCGCACGACTTCATGATGTGACGACGACTGTTGCCCCAGGTGTTCGGAACCCTGTCAGTCGAGAACGGGCCCGCATCGATCGGGAAATGGCACTTGGTCGCAAGAATGACCCCGTCGCGCTTGCCACCCTGCAACGCCTTGCCGGTGATCACCTCGCTCTCACCCGCCGAGTACACGTCGGCCGTGTCGATGAAATTGATGCCGTGGTCGAGAGCCCGGTGGACGACCTTGATGCTGTCGTCGTGGTCGGGGTTCCCCCATGCACCGAACATCATGTTGCCGAGACAAATTGGCGAGACGAGCATGCCGGTGCGCCCGAGTGGTCTGTAGTTCATCGGCTCAACCTAGAAGATCGCCGAGCGACTGCGCGAGCCGTTGCCGTGCACCGGCGCTGCGCACTCCCCACCAGAACAGATCACGGCCATCAATGATGCGAACGTCGTCGATTCCGGTGATTTCGCGGAGTTCGGGTACGTGACGTTCGGCGAAGGCGTACGGCTCGGTGGGAAGAATCACCACGGTCACCTCGCGATCGACCCCGAGGCGACCGAGTTCATCGGCCGGGACTTCGGGATATGCGACCAACGATTCGGCATGTGAGACCCGGACACCGATTGACGCCAACAGCGCCGCACCGTAGGTACCCGCGTTGATCGTCATCCATGGCCGCCGCCAGATCGGTACGAACGCATGCACCCGTGTTGGAGCCGGCTCGACTCGAGTCGACTGATTGAACGAAACGCCGACCAGATTCGCCAGGCGCGCGGTCTCTGCTTCGGCACTGCGAAGGTCGGTCACGTGGAGATCAACAACCCGCACACCGCGTCGTACCATTTCGTCGGCATCGATACGCCGGTTCTCCTCGCGATCGACAACGACGAAGTCGGGCGCGAGATCGACGATGGCGTCAATGTCGGGGTCCTTGGTTCCGCCGACGTGAAGGAGACCCGGCTGTTCACAAAACCGCGTGCAGGCGACCGGATCGATGCCCCACTCGAGCAACGACTCAGTGACGCTGGGAACGAGGCTGATGACACGCATGCGTGAAAGATCGCCCGAACGATTGGCCAACGGATCAGCCACCGAGGAGACGACGCTTCTCGCCCTCGAATTCCTCGTGCGTGAGACTGCCCCGCTGCAGGAGGCCCTCGAGCTTCTCCAACTGCGTCGCGACGTCGGTCGGATTTGACTGGCCAACCCCGGCACGCAAATCGATTCGCCGCTGAACATGGTTGAGAAGGATCTTCTTGACTTCCTGGGGACGCTGAATATCAGTGAAGCGTTGCTGGCCGTCTTGGCCACCCGACTCGATCAGCAAGTCACCCGCGCCGAGAATTCGCTCGATGATCGTCTGGTTGAAGTTCACGTTGTTCACGCGGTCGAGCGGAATCTCGACACCCTTTTTCGAGACCAGCCCCTGCTGAAAAATGACACGGGAGTTGGTGATGGCAAAGTTCGTGAAGCGCCACTGCAGGTACTCCCACCCCAGCCAGACGAGGCTGAGGGCAGCGACGACGGCGAGGGTTCTTGGCAACCAACCCCAGAAGCCCCCGTCGACCCGGGAGGCGCCGGCCACCCACAGGACGATGGCTGCGATTGCAGCCCCACCCGACTGGGCGAAATACCACCAGTGGGGATGGATATCGAGAATCAGTTCCTCGTTTTCGTTGAGGTGATTGGGCGAAAGCGGCATGGTGTCACCTTATTACTAGCGTGACGCCCATGACCGCGGCCTCGCTCCTCCTGGCGCTCGATTCCGAGCAGCGCTCCGCCGTCACGGCCCCGGCCGATGCAGTCATCGTGCTTGCCGGCGCCGGCTCGGGCAAGACCACCGTCCTCACACGCCGCATTGCGCATCGCATCGAGGAAGCAAGCGCCGATGCCGAACACACCCTGGCCATCACCTTCACGCGCGAAGCTGCAGCACAGTTGCGGATGCGCTCACCCAAGGGCATCCACACAGGAACGTTTCACGCGGTTGCCTTCTCGCTCCTGCGCCAACGACTCACCGACCTGAACAAGTCGGTACCGACAATTCTCACCAACCGCGGCGGAATGATGAACGAGGCGGTCCGGGCCTCGGGTGCAAAGGTTGCCGTTCCGGAGGCGCTGGGCGAATACGAATGGGCGCAAGCCCGCGCGCTCGATGCAGACGACTATCCGGCCGCTGCGCGTGCCGCAAAACGCACGGCCCAGACACCCGACGCACTGGTTCGGGTGTTTGCCGAGTACGAGAAGCTGAAGAAGTTCCGCGGCGTTCTCGACATCGGCGACTTGCTGGCCCGCGCAACCGACGAGATCAACCGCTCGGTCGACTATGCCGGTGCGGTTCATTGGCGCTTCCGACACCTTCTTGTCGACGAAGCACAGGACATGAACCCGCAGCAGTTCGCTTTTCTCGAAGCTCTGCGCGGGGGTCGCCGCGACATCTTCATCGTGGGTGACCCGCTGCAAGCGATCTACGGTTGGAACGGCGCCGAGCCGACACTTTTCGACAACCTTCCGGCAACACTCGGCGGCGCAACCGTGGTGCATCTCCGCAACAACTACCGCTGCTCGCCCGTCATTGTCAGCGCCGGCCTCCATGTCCTTCAATCAAACGGAGTTGCTGCCGAGGCCCACTCCGTGAAACTCGACGGCGAAGCGATCACGGTGCACCCGTTCGATGACGAGCACCTCGAAGCCTCGGGAATCGCCGATCTCGTCAGCACATCACGGCGCGGTCTGTCCCGCTGGAGCGACGTCGCCGTGCTGGTGCGCACACGTGTGCAGCGCGACCTGGTGGCCGCCGCACTCGAACGGATCAACATCCCGGTGTCGAGTACCGGCGCATCTGCCGCCATTGCGCCGTTGCTCCAAGAAGTGGCCGCCCTCACGAACCGCTATGCGCTTGCCGACTGGGCCCTCGAATTGCGTGTCTCGACCGAGAAGGATTCCCCCGAGAACGACCTCGCGTTGATGGTCGACGATTTCCTCTCCGACTTTCCGTTGGGTGCCGCCAACGGAAACATGTTCATGTCCTGGTTCAACACTTCGGCTGCGCGGCCGGGCAACGACGACGGCGTCGAGGTGCTCACTTTTCACTCGGCAAAGGGACGTGAATGGCACACGGTTGTCATCGCGGGCGCCGAAAAAGGTGTGCTTCCCCACTCATCGGCCCGAACCCAAACACAAAAGGCCGAAGAGGTGCGTCTTGCCTACGTCGCAATCACGCGCGCAGCCGAGCGTTTGCGCATCACATGGGCGCGCCAGCGAAACGGCCGCAAGGCCAGCATCTCGCCGTTCGTCGACGGACTACCCCTCGGTGAAACAACGCGTGCACCGATGCCGCCCGAACTACGCGAAGTTGCAACGGGAACGACGAAAGAAACCTTGATTGGTTCGCTGCGGGTGTGGCGCCGCGATCGTGCGCGTCGCCTCGGCACAACCGAATCAGCGGTCTGTTCCGACGCGCTGTTGTCGCGCATCGCCGATCAACAACCGGCGACGGTCGACGACCTCTCTCTGCTTCTCGGCCCCATGACCGCCGAAGCGCTCGGCAGCGAATTACTGCGCGTCGTCGCCGGCTTCGCCGGCCCTGATGCGCAGTAGGCGGGCGAAAACCTCCTTGTTCATCGAAATGAACAAGCCCTCGGACTCGGCACACAGACGTTCCCCCGCCATCAACGTTGCATGGGTGTAGATCTTGCGGCCTTCGACTTTGACCACTCGCCCCGTACACACCAATTCAACGTGCAGCGGTGTCGGGGACTTGTAGCGAACCACCAATTCACCGGTCATGCCGGGCTCACCCGTCATCGCCTGCACCTGGCCGAGCACCTCGTCGAATGCGGCGGCCACGAAGCCACCGTGCACACAGCCGGGAGGGCCTTCGTAGGCCAGGTCGAAAGTGACCCGTCCGGTCACGGTTCCTTCGATGCCCCGTTCCGGGTCGGCGTGCTGGATGTACATCCGCATCGGAGCTGCCAGCGGATTCATGCTGCCGCTGATGGGGCTTCGGTCGAGGAACGACGTGCGGCCCGCGACACCGGAAACGTGGTCGGACATTCCCGCCAGATTTCCGTAGGACTCGGTCGGCACCTTGTCGCTCAGATCGGCCGCGACATCGCGGATCTTTTGTGCCGCCTCACGAAGATGAACCACATCGGCAGCTCCCCGAACGACGAGGTGGTTGATCTCCCTGACCGCGGCGGCCAATTCATCGCGGGCTGCGTCGACCTCGGTCTTTTCCCTCTCGCGTTCGTGGAACCCACGGAACATTCGTTCGGCTGGTTCGACCATGGGGTCAGTCTACGAAGCGACGAGCATCATGACCGGCGCGTGATCGCTTGGCTGCTCACCCTTGCGGGCATTGCGATCGATTCCACACCAAGTCGTACGTTCGGCCACTCCGTGGGTTGCGTACATGAGATCGATACGCATGCCACGGCCCTGATGGAAGTCGCCACCTCGATAGTCCCACCACGAGAACAGCTTGCCCTCGTCGTAGTGATCACGAAACACGTCGCGAAGGCCCCACTTTTCGAGCGCGATGAGCGAGTCCCGTTCTGCGCGGCTGACGTGCGTCTGACCCTCGAGTTTTGCCGCATCCCAGACATCACGATCATCGGGCGCGATGTTGTAGTCGCCGGCTATCACAAGATTTCCGTCGGTTGACGACACTGCCGCAGCGTGATCGCGCAATTGGGTCATCCAGCGCAGTTTGTACTGGTAGTGCTCGTGGTCGAGGGCGCGGCCGTTCGGGACGTACACCGACACAACGGTGATCCCGCCGCAATCGGCGGTGATGATGCGGGCCTCTGCGTCGGGTTCGCCCACCGCAAAATTCGCGCGGGGATTGTCGAGCCCCACCTTGGAAAGAATCGCCACACCGTTCCATTGACCCTGCCCGAAGTGGGCCGAGTCGTATCCCATTTCTTTGAAGGTCAGCGCAGGGAAGGCTGCGTCGGTCATTTTCGTTTCCTGCATACAGAGAACGTCGGGCTGAACTTCGGCGAGCCATTCGGTGACGCGCGGAAGCCTGGCCTTCAAAGAATTCACGTTCCATGTGACGATCAACATCGGTGATCGCTACTTCTTGGCGGCGGACTTCGCCGCCTTCTTCTTCACCGCAGCCTTCTTCGCAGGCGCCTTCTTGGCGACAGCCTTCTTCACCGCAGCCTTTTTCACAACGGCCTTCTTGGCGGCTGCCTTCTTCGACGCGACAGGCTTCGGCGCAGCGACAGGCTTGGGCGCATTGGTTGACTTGGCAGCCGGCTTCGGTGCCTTGGCCGGCTTTGGCTTTGCAGCAGCCGCCACCTTTGCCGGAGGCGCCACCTTGACCGCCTCGACCACACCAACTTCAACGCTGCGTCGTGCAGGCGTGTAACCGGCGATGACCAACTGGACGACCTGGCCCAGCTTCAGGGCATCACGCGCGCTGCGTGGCGGCGGACTGCCGAGCAGTCGCAGGGGGGCGTACGCATTGATTCCGTCGGCACTCACATAGGCACCGTGTGCGCTGTATGAATCGACCACGCACTTGACCTTGCTCCCGACGGGATGCTTCTCGACGAACGCGAGAAACGGCAGAACCTCGTTCACCGCCCTCGCCTCGGTTGGCTCGGTCTTCGGCTTGTCGACCGGCTTGTCGGATGCCTTCGCCATCACCTTGGCCGCGGGCTGGATGCGCGCACCCGGCGGTGGCGCCTTCGGCACCGGCATGGGCGCACTTGCTTCCTTGCTCGCCTTCTTCGGTGTCGTGCCCGCGCCACGCTTCGACGCGTCGTGTGCCCGCATCGCACGTTTGCTTTTTTCACCGCGCACGGGTGTGCGTTCGACGAAAATCCAGCCGACGTGCGGCACCGGCTTTCCACCCAACAGCCGTCCCTGTTCGAAGAGCCACGGGTACTGGCCATGGAACTCTTGGTAACTGTCGTTCGAAAGGATTGCAGCCTTGACCTTGTCGGCGATTGCCAGCACGAATGCGTCTCCGCGGCCGATCGCACCCGCGGGCGGGGTGACGAGTTCGTTGTTGTCGACGGCTTCGTCGAACTCGGCGACTTCCTTTTTGTCGATTCGATGGCCGAAACTTGCGTCGACGACGACCGTCACTTTGGTGTCGGGAAATTCGTTCATGAAGGCGAGAACTGCTTCGTTCAGCTGCTTCAGGCTGGGCGCACTGCGCCCCTCGGTCGCGATGTTCGACCCGTCGACCACCACGTGCTTGGGGTTCTTCGGGGAGGGCATAAAGGCCAGTCAAGCATCCGGCAAGGGGGCCTCGGCGGATCCCGACGTAACATCGGTCGCCAGCCCCGGCGGACGACCCCCGGGGTCGGCCGACGGCAGCAAACAGGGGGATTTCGGATGACAAACGGACGATTTCAGGCGGTCTTCTGGGACTTCGGCGGAGTCATCCTCGAAAGCCCGTTCGATGCGTTCACGCGCTACGAGGCCGCACGAGGTCTGCCGGCCGGATTCCTCCGCCGGGTCAATGCCACCAACCCCGACAGCAATGCATGGGCACTTCTCGAGCGCAGCGAGGTCTCACCCGCTCAGTTCGATGCCTTGTTCGCAACAGAGAGCGAAAACCTCGGCCACCGCGTACCCGGCGCAGAGGTACTCGCCCTCTTGGCGGGCGAGATCAGGCCGACCATGGTTGCGGCACTCGATCGCGTCAAGGCCGCCGGACTGAAGATGGCATGCCTCACCAACAACGTCGTTGGTGGCGACAAGAACACCACGCAACGCGCAGCCGCCGTCGATGCGGTGATGGCCCGGTTCGATGCTGTCGTCGAAAGCAGCAAAGTTGGCTGCCGTAAGCCCGAGACGAAGTTCTACGAAATCGCGTGCGAACTCGTCGGGGTCTCCGCATCACAGTGCGTGTTTCTCGACGACCTCGGCATCAACCTGAAGCCAGCTGCGGCACTTGGCATGCACACGATCAAGGTCGTCGACCCCGCGGTCGCACTGCAGCAACTCAGCGATGCAATCGGCGTCAACTTTTCTTGATCTTCACGGGATGACAATCACCAGGGATTGAGCGCGCCATCCATCAGATCGGCAAGTTCCTGCTGGTGGATGACCATCGAGCCCGTCGCCGGACTTCCCGACTCGACACGCGCGACATGACGCAGGTCGTATCCACGTTCTTTCAGACGCCAGATGCGGTGCTCGACCCAGTGCCATGCACCCATGTTCTCGGGCTCTTCCTGCAGCCAGACCAGTTCCTCGGCGTTCGGATACTTCTCGATCTCCGCGACGAGCTGTTCGAACGGGAACGGATAGAGCTGCTCGACCCGAACCACGGCGGCGGCAACACCGCGCTTGGTGCGCTCGTTCATTGCGTCCCAGGCAACCTTGCCGCTGCACATGATGACGCGCTTGACCTGGTCGGCCGGGGGCGCGAACGGATCGCCGAGAACTTCCTCGAAGCTGCCGCGCGTGAAGTCCTCGACCTTCGAGCGGCTCTCCTTCATTCGCAGCGGCTGCTTGGGCGTGAAGATGACGAGCGGCTTGCGCAGGTCGCGACGCACCTGACGACGCAGGACATGGAAGTACTGCGCGGCAGTCGTGCAGTTCACGACCTGAATGTTGTCCTCGGCGCACATCTGCAGGAAGCGCTCGATGCGGGCCGACGAGTGCTCGGGCCCTTGGCCCTCGAACCCGTGCGGCAGCAACATGACAAGGCCGTTGTGCTGGCCCCACTTGTCTTCGGCCGCAACCAAGTACTGGTCGATGATGATCTGTGCGCCGTTGACGAAGTCACCGAACTGCGCTTCCCACATCACGAGCGCACCGGGATTCGTGTGGGCGTAGCCGTATTCGAATCCAACCGCGGCGTACTCGGACAAAAGTGAGTCGTAGACCCAGAAATTGGCTCCGCTCGGCGCGAGTTCCGCGAGAGGCACCCAGTTGCGCTCGTTTTCGTAGTCGATGAGAGCCGCATGGCGCTGGCTGAACGTTCCGCGGCGTGAATCTTCACCCGCGAGACGAACGCTGGTTCCCTCGACGAGCAACGAGCCGATTGCAAATGCCTCGCCAAGGGCCCACTCGACTTCGCCCTCTTCGCGATACACCTTTTCGCGAACCTCGAACTGCTTGGCGAGCTTCGGGTGGGGGTTGAAACCCTCGGGGTAATCGGTCAACTTGGCGAAGATACGGTCGAGAACCGCACGGTCGACGCCGGTCTCGATGTGCGCAACGACTCCGATCGGCGCCGGGGGCTTCGCGGCCTTGATGGGTGCCGGAGCATGGGCACGTGTCTCGTCGAGAGCGGCCTGCAACTTGCTCTGGTAGTCGGCCAGGTGTTGTTCGGCCTGCTCGAGGGTGATGTCGCCACGCTTGACCAATGTCTCGACGTACTGCTTGCGAACGCTGCGATGTTCGGCGATCTTCTTGTACATCAACGGCTGGGTGTAGCTGGGATCGTCACCTTCGTTGTGGCCGTGACGGCGGTACGCAATCAAGTCGATGACGACGTCCTTGTGGAACGCCTGTCGATAGTCGTACGCCAAACGCGCAACGCGGATGCACGCCTCGGCGTCGTCGCCGTTGACGTGGAAGATCGGAGCCTGCACCGTCTTTGCGACGTCCGAACTGTACGGCGAGGACCGCGAAAATTGCGGTGCGGTGGTGAAACCGATCTGGTTGTTGATGATGAGGTGAATCGTCCCGCCGACGCGGTAGCCACTGATGTCGCTCATCGCAAGACACTCGGCAACGACACCCTGACCAGCGAAGGCGGCATCACCGTGGATCAACAGCGGAAGGACGCTGTACGACAACGCGGGAGTGATCTGGTCCTGCGCGGCGCGAACCATGCCGATCACGATCGGGTCGACGGTTTCCAGGTGGCTGGGGTTCGCCGCAAGTTCAACTTCGATGGTGTCGCCGTCGATCGAGGTGAATTTGCCGTGCGCACCAAGGTGGTACTTCACGTCACCCGAGCCCTGTACCGAGTCAGGCTTGACGTGACCCTCGAACTCCTTGAAGATCTGGTCGTAACTCTTGCCGACGATGTTTGCGAGGACGTTCAGACGCCCACGATGGGCCATGCCGATGACTGCGCCGTCGAGATGGTCGGCCGCGGCCGCCGAGAGAATCGTGTCGATGATGGGAATTCCCGCTTCGGAGCCGTCGAGGCCGAATCGCTTGGTGCCGACGTACTTGGTGGCGAGGAACTTCTCGAACGCCTCGGCGGCATTGAGGCGCTCCATCAAGCGGTTCTTCTGCGACAACGTCGGCCGGAAGACAACACCCTCGAGGCGTTCCTGGAACCAGCGTTGTTCGGCGGTGTTCTGGATGTGCATGTACTCGACGCCAATGGTGCCGCAGTACGCCTCGCGCAGCACCGCCAGGATGTCGCCAAGTTCTTGCTTGGTACGGCCACCCAGGCCGCCGGTGAGGAACTCGCGTTCCAGGTCCCAGATCGACAGGCCGTAGGTCTCCGGGTCGAGCTCGGCCGGCAGGGTGGGCTCTTTCCAACGCAGCGGGTCGAGATCGGCCATGAGGTGGCCGCGCACGCGGTGCGC
>CAZKVD010000042.1:0-15131 GCA_964556145.1 uncultured Bifidobacterium sp.
CCGGCTGGCGCATGTCAACGAGGAGGAACGAGATTCCCTTGTGGCGCGGCGCATCGGGATCGGTGCGCGCCAGGGTGAAGATGTGGTTCGCGAGATGACCGGCCGAAGTCCAGATCTTCTGACCGTTCAGAATCCACTGATCACCGTCGAGCTCGGCCTTCAAACCGAGGTTGCTGAGGTCGGACCCCGCGTTCGGCTCGCTGTAGCCCTGACACCACACGTCGTCACCCGACAAGATGCGCGGAACGTAGTGCTTCTTTTGTTCTTCGGTTCCCCACCGCAGAATCGTGTTGCCGAGCATTTGAATTCCGAACACGTCGTTTGGCCCACCGATCGGAACGCCCGCACGCGCAAATTCCTCGTTCAGCACGACCATCTCGAGGGACGACAATCCAGCGCCGCCGTACTCTTTGGGCCAATCGGGTGCCAGGTAGCCGTTCTTGTGCAACACGACACGCCAATCGGTGACGAAATTCTCGAGAGCCTCACCTTCGAGCGTGCCGATTCCGGCCCAGTTCTTCGGAAGGTTGTCGGCGAGAAAGGCGCGAACGGTTGCGCGGTAGCTGTCGGCTTCGGGGGGATACACGGGCTGCATGCCCGAAACTTAGTCGCGCGGGAAGCGATCGCGAATGCGAGCCGAAGCAATCTTGCTGTTTCGCAGGCTGGCAGCGATATCGGCAACGCCGACCTTTCCGATTGCCCTCAGTTGGCGCTCGATCACGAGGGCACACGCCAGCATCACGAGAAAGCCGACAAAGGCGAGCAGAAAGTGAACCTGAAGGGCCACGATGGTGAGCACCAAGCCGAATACGACGCCGAGGATGGCCCAGCGAACCGAACGAGCCGACTGACGGTAGAGCCCGGCTGGCGACGCCAACTGGGCGAAACGCTGGTCGGTCTGCAACTGCTCTTCGATTTGCCGAAGGATGCGTTGCTCGTCGTCTGACAAAGGCACCTCCGCAGTCTCGCAGGTTGTCGGACATTCCTCAACGCGTGGGCAAAGCCCATGACGCAAATCCCCGTCGTTCATGAGTGGGCCTGCGGCCCCGTCGTTCATGAGTGGGCCTGCGGCCCCCATGGACTGGAGCCGACGTCGCCCAATTCGGTCGCATCCCGCAGTCCGGCAACGGTTCGGATCGCATCACCCCCGAATTTCTGGCGAATTTCGTCGATTGCTTCGCTCGCGGTGGCCCATGCGGCCTCATCCAAACGCCCTTCGTCGGTGCCCGCGAGTTCGGACTCGGTCGACTCATCGAAAAGCGACCCCTGCACGGGGCCGACCGGGACATCGGCGCTCTCGAACTGTGCGGCCGAGACACCGAGCAGTCGCACCCCCTGTCCGACCTCGATTGCATCCAACAAAGGACCGAGCGAGTCGACGAATCCCGGGCCGCTTGATCGTGCGCGGTCAAGGGTCGTGCTGCGTGTGATCGACCGGAAATTGGCGAACTTCACTTTCAGCGTGAGTGTTCGTGCGCGAAGATCGGCCGACCGCACGCGCGAGGCAACGGCATCGCAGAGTCGCACGAGGTGTCGGCGCAGTTCGACCGGGTCGAAGATGTCGTCGGAAAACGTCTCTTCGTGTCCGATCGATTTGGCCTCGCGCTCGGACTCCACCGGACGGTCGTCGCGACCCCAGGCGAGCTCGAAGAGATGCCGCCCCGTCGCTTCGCCCAGCGAGGCCACCAGGTGTTCGATACCGATCGTGGCGAGGTCGCCCACCGTCTTGACTCCGATGCGATCGAGGCGGGCATGCGTGGCCGGCCCCACACCCCACAACGCGCGCACGGGAAGTGGGTGCAGGAATTCGGTCTCGCGGCCGGCCTCCACAATGACGACACCTGCTCCGGTGTCGACACGGCCCGCCGATACACGGGGCTTGGCCGCCTTCGAGGCGATCTTCGCGACGAACTTGTTGGCGGCAACTCCGACGCTGCACGTGATCCCGATCTCGGCCGCGATGCGGCTGCGTATCTCATCGGCGATTGCCAACGGCGGGCCGAAGCGCCGCAACGCACCGGATACATCGAGAAATGCCTCGTCGAGGGCAATGCCCTCGACGAGCGGCGTGTACTGCCTGAATATTGCGTGAACCTGGCCGCTGACCTCGCGGTACACCTCGGGGCGACCCGGCAGGAACACAGCGGACGGACACAATCTTCGCGCCTGGGTCGATGACATTGCGCTGAAGACTCCGAATCGACGCGCCTCGTACGACGCCGCCGCAACGACGCCACGCGAACCCTCGCCACCAACGACAACCGGGAGACCCAGAAGGCGCGGGTTGTCGCGCAACTCGACCGCCACGTAGAACATGTCCATGTCGACATGAAGGATCGAACGCTGGGGCTTCATCGTCACGCCCGAGCCTACGATGTGGACGTGAACGAATCGATCGGCCCCGAAGCACGACCACTTTCGGCCCTCCCCTCCCGCGGCGCCCGTCTTGCCGCATACGCGGCGGTCATTCTGGGTGGTGTGGCCGGAGGGCTCATCGGCTACGCGCTCGTCGACGTGCAGTGCACCGGATCGTGCGAGACGCCGCTTGGCCTTGGCCTCTTCGTCGGAGCGGTGGTCACGGCGGGCGGCATGAGCATCGTTTCCGTTCTCGTTCTGCGTGCACTCGGCGAGTGGCGCGAACTGCAGGATCGCCGGTGACGCTCGACGACCACGGGCAACTGCTCGTTCTCGCACGCGGCATCGCCATACGCGTCGGCGATGCCGCACTCGCCGGCCGCAGACGCGGGCTGCGCAATGTCGAAACCAAGTCGACATCGACCGACATGGTCACCGAATACGACCGGGCAACCGAGCGCGAGATCGTTGCGACAATCCAGCGGCTTCGACCAAACGATGCGATCGTCGGGGAAGAAGACGGCAGCCACGGCGGCACCTCGGGCCTCACCTGGTACATCGACCCCATCGATGGCACAACGAACTTTCTCTACGACCTGCCGATGTGGGCGGTGTCGATCGGAGTCCACGACGCAAGCGGCCCCGTCTGTGGAGTCGTCCACGCACCCGCGCTGCGCGAAACCTTCACCGCAATTCGGGGACGTGGCGCACACTTGAACGGCCACCCCATCTCATGTGGCTCGGTCACCGATCTCACGCAGGCGCTCGTCGCAACCGGCTTCAACTATTCGGCTGCCAATCGCGTTATTCAAGCTCAACGTTTCCCGAAATTCATCGACAAGATTCGCGACGTCCGACGCCTCGGGGCGGCCTCCCTCGATCTCTGTTTCGTCGCCTGTGGTCGCTACGACGGCTACTTCGAAGAACATTTGTACTCGTGGGATTTTGCGGCCGGATCCCTGATTGCGACCGAATCCGGTGCCCAGTTTGCGAACTACGGGGTCGATGCGGCCCCATCGTCGGCGGTTTTGGCCGCCAACCCGGATCTTTTTGGTCAAATACGGGATCTGGTATTTGGCTGAAAGGTCCTTTCGGGTGAAATAAACTCTGCGACCATGCAGTCGACCGACACAGTCCGCGTCCTCATGGTCGAAGACGACCACCGCATCAGGTCGTCGGTTCGCATGGCACTCGAAGCCGAGGGGTTCGCCGTCGCCGAACACGAATCCGGCGAGGATGCACTCGCCGACTTCGCCGCGGACGACATCCATGTCGTGCTGGTCGACATCATGCTTCCAGGCATCGACGGCTTCGAGGTGTGTCGTCGCCTGCGCGCTGCCAGCGATGTGCCGGTCATCATGGTGACCGCCCGCAACCGCACCGAAGACGTCATCCTGGGCCTCGAAGCCGGAGCCGATGACTACATGACCAAGCCGTTCGACACCGGTGAACTGTGTGCCCGAATCAAGGCCCTGTTGCGTCGCGCAAACGGCGCCGGTCAAGCCCGCACGGCACATCGACTCTTCGGCGACCTCGAGATTCGCCCCGACGAAGGCCGCGTCCTGCGGAACGGCCAGGAAATCAAATTGACGAAGACCGAGTTCAAGCTGCTTTGCGAATTGGCTTCGGCTCCCGACAAGGTTTTCAGCCGCGAACTCTTGCTCGACCGGGTGTGGGGTTACGGATATTTCGGCGACGGTCGCCTCGTCGACGTCCACGTGCGACGCCTGCGCACGAAAATCGAGGTGGATCCCGCGAACCCGCGGCATGTCGTCACGGTTCGTGGCCTCGGTTATCGCCTCGACCACTAGCGCCTACTCTCGAACCGTGGAACGGGGTCGATTCGCCAAGCGTCGGCCCAGGTCGCTCCAGGCCCGCGTCGCTGTCTTCGTCAGCCTTTCGATCTTCGGTGGCGCGACACTGCTCTTTTCGATCACGGTGATCGCGAGTCGGTCGTGGGTGGGCGCCGAGCAGCAACGACTGCTGGAAACAGATGCGACGGGCCACGTGAGGCTGATGGAGACGACGAAACTCGACGCCGGCGACCTTGACACGGTTCTCGAGGCGCTGCATCCCGAAACGCTCGCCGCGGTCGAACTGGGCAGCCGCTGGTTCGGTGCGCCGCGCGGGGCGTTTGTGGGAATCGTTGATGCGCGAGTGAATGCCGAAATCGACCAATCCCGCCTCGTGTACAGAGCAGATGCAACCGACACGTTGTCGTTGATCGCACTTCCGATCAACGTGGCCGGAACAAAAGGGCGCTACTACGAGCTGGCCGACCACAGCGCATGGGACCAACGTCGTGCGCGTACTCGTCGGATCCTTGTTCTCAGTTCGCTCGTCCTGGCCGTGTTGGCCGCCAGTGCCGGCGTCATTGCGGGTCGGCGCTTTTCACGGCCGCTCACCGACGCTGCGACCGCCGCGAGACGCATCGCCGAGGGCGGCCTCGATACCCGACTTCCCGAAACGGACGATCCCGCCCTGGCCGATCTGACGAAGACCTTCAACAACATGGCCGAGGCGCTCGCGACACGATTGGAGTCCGATCGACGGTTCAACTCCGACGTCAGCCACGAGTTGCGCTCTCCCCTGACGACGCTCGTCGCTTCGCTTGCGGTTCTGCAGTCACGACGCCATGAGCTGTCACCCGCAAACCGAACTGCACTGGACCTTCTCGATGCCGATCTTCATCGCTTCACCCGCCTCGTCGACGACCTTCTCGAAATGTCGCGTTTCGACGCGAACGTCGCAACCCTGCTGGTGAACAAAGTCAATGTGAGCGAGTTCCTCGAGGCAGCAGCGGCCGCCACCGGTCGGTTCGATCTGAATCTTGCGATGTCACCGATGCTGCGCGTGTTCGAAATCGAGCTCGACAAGCGACGAATCGCACGTGTCATCACGAATCTGATTGACAATGCGTATGCGCACGGCAATCCGCCCGTTTGGCTTCGCGCCGTCGAAATTCCGCCGGGAGACACCTCGCCGACCCACGTGAAGATCTCCATCGAAGACCGCGGCAGCGGCGTCGATCTCGATCACGCTGACGAACTTTTCGAACGGTTCAACCGTGGTCCTCGCCAGGGTCGGTCCAACGGATCGGGCCTCGGTCTGGCACTTGCGCGCGAACACGTGCACCTCCACGGTGGAACGATTTCTTTCGAGCCCCTCTCGCGCGGAGTGAGGGGCACGTGCATCGCCGTCGTGCTGCCGATTCGGAGAACCCCGCGCGGTCCCGAACTACCCTGACGCAATGACCTACGTCGTGGCGATCGATGCCGGGACCACCGGCGTACGCAGCCGCGCAGTCTTTGTCGATGGCCGCGAGTCGGTCTCGTCGTACCTCGAGTTCACCCAGTATTTCCCCCGGCCCGGGTGGGTAGAGCACGATGCGGACGAAATTTGGGACGTCACACGTCGGACATTGTCAGACGTGATCGACAGGGTCGGATCGCTCCCCGCAGCCATCGGAATCACAAACCAGCGGGAAACGATCGTTGCTTGGGATCGCGTAACGGGCCAACCACTCGCGCGTGCAATCGTGTGGCAAGACCGTCGCACCAGCGAACGCTGCACCGAACTTGCCTCACACCTCGACCTGGTGCGTTCGACGACGGGCCTCGTCCTCGACCCGTACTTCAGCGGAACAAAGATCGAATGGCTGATGCGCAACGGCGTGTCGGCAGGTTCTTCGCTTGCGTTCGGCACCATTGACACCTGGCTGCTGTGGAAGCTCACCGACGGCACGGTCTTCGCGACCGACGAATCGAACGCCAGCCGCACGATGCTGTGGGACATCACCCGCCATCGCTGGAGCGACGAACTCTGCAACATCCTCGGCGTTCCGGTCGATGCGCTTCCCGATGTTCGCGACTCGAGTGGTCGCTTCGGCGTCACGGCCGCGGACGGCCTGCCCACGGGCATCCCGATCAGTGGCATCGCAGGCGACCAGCAGGCGGCACTCTTCGGTCAGGCCTGCTTCAACAGCGGCGACGCGAAGAACACCTACGGCACGGGCAGTTTCATTCTGATGAACTCGGGCACCACGTGTCCGCCACCAACCGACGGAATGCTGACCACGGTGGCCTGGCGTATCAACGGAGTCACGACGTACGCAGTCGAGGGTTCCATCTTCGTCACGGGCGCGGCAGTGCAGTGGCTGCGCGATGGCCTCGGCATCATCCGTGAATCCCGCGAGGTCGAGACGCTTGCCGCAACAGTGACCGATTCGGGTGGTGTGGTTTTCGTGCCGGCACTGACCGGCCTCGGCAGTCCGTGGTGGGACCCCGACGCACGCGGCGCGATCTTCGGCATCACTCGCGGCACCACCGCAGCGCATCTCGCGCTTGCAACGATCGAGGCGATGGCATTCCAGACACGCGACGTCGTCGACGCAATGACCACGGCAACGGGGATTCCGATTCGCACTCTCCGTGTCGATGGTGGAGCCGCCGGCAACGACCGCTTGATGCAGATCCAGGCCGATCAGCTCGGCATCACCGTCGAGCGACCGGTTGACCGCGAGACGACGGCGGTCGGCGCAGCCTTGCTGGCGGGCCTTGCCGAAAGCGTCTGGTCGTCGCTTGCCGATGCTGCAACCGTGCGTCGCATCGATCAACGATTCGAACCGAACACCGAGTTCAAGCTCTTCAGCGACCTCGCCCATTCACAGTGGCGCAGCGCCCTGGCGCGCGTCACCGCCACGGCCCGCTAGTCGCCCGCGCCAACCAACGCCGCGCCGATTGCCCCGGCCCGCTCACCCAACTGTGCCGCCACGATGCGAGGCAGTCCGCGCCCGACGTGTCCGCGTTCGCCCTGCAGGAAGCGTTCCTGAATGACCGCAACGATCTCGGGACGCGAGCCAAGGCCACCGCCGAGAACGATGCAGCCCGGGTCGAGGCTGTTCACGAGATTGTGCAGCCCGAGCGCCGCCCACTCGGCAAACTCGCCCACCGCCACAACGGCGTGCTTGTCACCACCCGCGAACGCGGCAACGACCGCCTCGGAGCTCACCGCGCCAGCGATGTGCGCGAGCCCCCGCCCCGATACGTAGGCCTCCCAACATCCGCGCCGACCACACGGACACGCCAGGCCGTCCCGTTCAACGACGATGTGCCCGTACTCGCCCGCGAAACCGTGGTGTCCGCGTGCAACCCGACCGTCGATGACTGCGCCGCCACCAATTCCCGTTCCGATCGTGACCATCAACATGTTGTCGTCGCCGCGACCCGCGCCCAGTCGCCACTCGGCAACCGTTGCACAGGTTGCGTCGTTGTCGATCGCGACGGGAATGCCGAGTGTCGCGGCAAGACGCTGACCCAACGGAAGATCGTGCACGCCGGGAAGATGAGTGGTGACCGCAACCGAGCCGTCACGTCCAACGAGCCCTGCGATACCGACACCGAGCGAATCCACCGGGTCGAATGACCCGACGAGATCGGCGATGATCCGCGCAGCATCGCCGTTCGGGTCGGTTGGGACACGACGTTCTTCGACCACCAACGGCTCGGGACCAGAGTCGTCAATGACGACGCACAGCGTCTTTGTGCCTCCGATATCGATACCGAGACGCTTCACGGTCGACGGGGGCCGCAAGCCTCAGGCTTCGCAGCGCGACTTCAGCTCGGTGAGCGTGTGAAGAATTCGGTTCTCGGCGCGTCGCTTGACGAAGCCAGGCAACGGAATGACGAGGTCGATCGAGAGATCGTACGTAACGAGCGTGCCATTGCTGACAGGTTCGAACATGTAGTCGCCATCGAGGGTTCGCATGATGTCGCCGTCGACGAGGCGCCAGGCGATTGTGAGCGGAGCATCGCCGTAGGTGTAGCCAAGCGTGTAGTGCGTGCTGCGACCGAGCGCGGAGGCACGGAATTCGACCTTGGTGCCCCGTCCCTGCGCATCACGCTCGAGGACCACGGCTTCTTTCACGTCCTTGGCCCAATCGGGGTAACGCTCGAATTCGGTTGCCACCTGGAAGCATCGCTCGGGCGATGCGGAGATCACGGTCGTCTGCTTGGCGGTATCGGCCATGTCCCCATTGTTGCGCACGGCGGTCCCACGGGACGGCTTATTGGTCGTCGGCCTCGTTGTTGGGCGCTGATCGCTCGCCGTCGGGCGCCGATCGCTCGTCGAAAGCCCCGTGACGACTGGCCCAGAGCCCATTCAGACCAAGGCCGAGCATGGGCACCAGCACACCGAATGCGAGAACGCTGCCGGTCTTGCCGTCGGTCGACGGCCGCGCGATTGCTGCGGCAATTCCGACGCACGTCTGAACCGCGAGACACGTGAGCATCGGGATCTTGACCGACCGCTCGGCCACGGACTCGGTGAGAAAGAAGAGCTGTGCCACGGAAATCTCCCGCTCTCGACTGAGTTGCACGGCACCGAAGAATCCCAGGAGAAATGTCGCCACCCCAACCGCAAAAAGCGACAACGACACAGCAACGATGACGACGCGGAACACGTCATCGAAGACGATCGCGCTGATGACCGCAACGACGGCGAACATCACAGTTGCCAGAACGTTGAACCGCACGATCGGCGACGGGTTGACGAGGCGACGTGGGCTCATGGCAGTGACCGAAGCGTATTCCACAGCCGCTCCGAGAGCACTTCGTACGAGAATTGGTTCACTGCCCGCGTTCGCGCGGCAGCACCCATTGAGGCGCGCAGGGCGCCATCGTCGAGCAAGCGTCCGAATGCTGCAACGACCTCGTCGACGTTGTCGGGATCGTCGACGACGAGACCGGTGACGCCGTCATCGACAGCCTCGGCCGCACCCCCACTGGCGCCCGCCACCTGCGGCACGCCACATGCTGCAGCTTCGAGAAAGACGATGCCGAAGCCTTCTTGTTCGAGGCCGAGCCACCGATTGCGGCACAACATTGCAAATACGTCGGCACAGCCGTAGAGCGCCGGAAGGTCTTCGAACGGAACGCGACCGAGAAAGCGAACGGGAGCACCCCGATCGCGCGCGAGTCGCGCGAGCCGACCCTCATCGCGGCCCGCACCAGCGATGACAAGTTCGAGATTTGGCCGGGCGCGGGCCATTCGCGCCACAGCAGCAATGGCGGTGTCGAACCCCTTGCGCGGAACCAGCCGACTGACACCGACAATGAGTTCGGTATCGGGGGCAATTCCGAATCGTTGACGAGCAGCGAGCCTTTCGTTCGCGTCGAGCACGCGGAAACGTTCGGTGTCGACCCCCGGCTGGACAACCGTTGTCGGCAGCTCACGACCCGCAGCATGACGGGCCTCGGCTGCCGGATACGTCCCGGCGGCAATGCAATGAACCGCGCCACGCAAGACCTTCCCGAGCACCTGCCGGGATGCAGGCAAACGACCCGGCACGGTGACTTCGGCGCCGTGCAATACAACGGCATAAGGCAGCTCGAGGCGGGGGCCGATGATGCCGAGCGGCACTGCGGGATCGAGAACGACAAAATCGGCGCCGAAGTCGCGCGCTAGGTCGTTGACCCGCTTCACCATCAGCGGATGGGGCAACAAAACCGACTCACGCACACGCTCGACCCGGAATGCCTGCTCCGCATCCCACTCGCGAGCACCCTTGTAGGGACTCGTGAGAACGGCGAATTCGTCGGCCGGCAAACGACGCCACCACTCCCACAACAGCGACTGAATGCCGCCCACTTTGGGCGGAAAGTCGTTCGTGACGAGAAGGTGTCGACCGGCCATTGGCTCCAGTGTTACCCGCGCGGGGGCGGAAGATGCCGCAATTCGGCACGCACGGAGTCGTCGGGGTCGTCGGCGGGCAGAAGATCGGCATGGCCGACCCGTGCCGCAGCCCACACGGCGTGCGCCCTGATCACCGAGTCGGTGTCGACGAGACATCGCCCGAGGGCGCTTCGCGCGGCTGCATCGTCGCGGCCGGCGGTGTTGCCGATGACGACGAGCGCATTCCGGCGAACCCATCGTGGTTCACGGTCGTGGATGTACCAGCGGCCGAATCGCGCAGTGATGTCGCTGTCGGACATCGCAAGGATTGCCACCGGGTCGACGAATGCATCGGGTTCGGATTGTTTGTTGGGGCGGCCGAGTGCGACGCGCGTCGAGCGGGTCGACGGAGGACACACCTCTTGGCAGTCGTCGCAGCCATAGATGCGGTCGCCGATTGCCTCGCGTAGCCCGCGATCGACAATTCCGGGCTTTTGGATGATCCACGCGATGCATCGTGCTGCGTCGACGACACCGGGCTCGATGATGGCGCCGGTCGGACACCCGTCGAGACACCGACGGCATGCGCCGCAACCATCGGCAGCAGGAGACGCGACGGGCAGTACCGCGTCGGTGATGACGCCACCGAGAACGAACCAACTTCCCGTCTCGAGAAGGAGAAGGTTCGCGTTCTTTCCGTACCAGCCGAGCCCGGCGAGGTAGGCGGCCTCCCGGTCGACGAGCGCATTGTCGTCGGCCACAACCGCCGCACGGTGCCCGATGGACTTCAGTTCATCTGCAACGACACCCAGCGCCCGACGCAACTCTCCGTAGTTGTCACGCCATGCGTAGCGCGCAATACGTGCCGCCCCGACGGGCCGGGGCATCGGCTCGTGATAGCCCACGGCACCAACAATGATCGAGCGCGCCCCGGGCACCAGCCCCGACGGATTGGTGGACCGTTCGGGATTGCGGAACGTGAATTGCATCGTGTCGGAGAGCCCGCGCGCATTGCGGTCTTCGATGGCCTGCCGTGCACGTTCGAATCGACGGGCCGGGGCGATTCCCACGCGGTCGAGGCCGGCGGTACGGCCAACCTCGCACAGGTGCTCCGCGTAATCACGCAGAGCGGCGGAAGTGCGCGAGGGCCCGTCAGACGGCACGGTGCCGAAGCGTAGGCACCATTCCGGCGTTTGCGAGCAACTTCACCGCGCGCGCCTCGTCGAGGCTGAGCACAACCGCTTCGTGGGGGTCGCGGCCGATGAGGAAACTCACCACACAGTCGCCACAGGCATCGGTGTTACGCATGGAACAGGCATCGCAGTCGATGGTGAGGGACTCGTTCGTCGTCATGTTTCCATCGTGACGAGGGGGTGTCACACGTTGATCGGGCGCGCACCGATCATGTCGATTGAAAGGACCCGCGATCGCCCGTCGCCGGGCAGCCCCGGCGCAATCCGCTCGCCATCGGCGGGCAGGGCAAAACATGCCACCGTCGGTCCCGACCCGCTGAGCCAGGCCGCCACCGCGCCTGCGTCGAGCATCGCCTGCATCGCAACCCTGCTCGGGGTCGCCTTGGCCAGGCGTACGTCTTGATGCAGTCGATCCGCGGTGGCCTCGGCCAGTGATGCCAGGTCGCCGGCAGCAAGGGCGGCCACGAGAAGCGCCGTGTGCGTGACATTGAAGACTGCATCGTCGAACGCGACCATCGCCGGCAACTTGGTCCGCGACTCGGATGTCGAGGTTGTGAAGTCGGGAACCCACACGACCACTTCCAAGTCGCAGCCCAACGGAATGCGCGATGCACGACGACCGTTCGTTCCAACCACACCACCCAACAGCGACGCCGCAACATTGTCGGCATGCCCCTCGAGCCGGGCCGAGATTTCAAGAACACGTTGACGCGTTGCGGCGTCGTGGTGGTCACCACCGGCTTCGATGGCGCCGCACAGTGCGCCGCCGACGCGCACGGCACCACTGAAACCAAGACCGCGACCCATCGGGATTTCACTGCGCACCCACACAGAACCTCCGCCACCGGCGGTGCGGTACGCAATCGATGCGGGGTGATGCTCGTCGGCGATTCTCGCCCGCTCGGGCATTGCGTCGACGTCGACAACGCCAACATCGGCATGAATCGACAACGCCATTCCGACGCCATCGAAACCCGGGCCGAGATTCGCCGAACTTCCCGGAACACGGAAGACGGTCATTACCGACCTACTGCTCGAGTCGCTTTGCCGCCCGGCCACTTGCAACGACGAGACGATCGAGCACCGCACCTGCAGCACCACCGTCGATCGAAGACTCGGCAAGGGCACGGCCCTCGCGGAGGTCGGCAGCAACGCCAGCGACGTGAAGGGCCGCAGCGGCGTTCAACACAACCGTGTTGCGCATCGGACCTGTCTCGCCTGACAGGATCCGTCGCGCGATCGCTGCGTTTTCCTGCGCATCTCCACCACGGATTGCCTCGATCGGGGCATTCTCGAAACCGATGTCGGAAGCATCGACGGTGAACTCGGAAATACTGCCGTCGCGCAACGCGAGAACGCGACACTCTCCAGCGAGAGTGATCTCATCGACGGCACCATGACCGTGCACAACCCAGGCCGAACGCACACCACGCGACCCAAGTGCCTCGATCATCGGGCGCATCATCCACGGCACGGCAACACCCACGAGCATCGACGAAATTGGTGCCGGGTTCGCCATCGGCCCCAGCAGATTGAATGCCGTCGAGATTCCGATTTCGCGGCGCGATGGACCCGTGTACCGAAATGCCGGATGGAAACGAGCAGCGAGACAAAAACCCATGTTGGCCTCGGCGATGCACTCGGCAACGCCCACGGGGTCGAGCTCGGCTGCGACTCCGAGCTCTTCCAACAAGTCGGCGGCACCACATTTCGACGATGCGGCCCGATTGCCGTGCTTGCACACCGGAACGCCCGCTCCGGCGACAACGAATGCCGTCAGTGTCGAGACGTTGAACGACTGCGACATGTCGCCACCGGTACCCACGATGTCGATCGCGCGCGCAGCGATGTCGCCGGGGAGGTCGACTCGCTGGCCGGCGCTGCGAACGGCGCGCAGCATTCCGGCGAGTTCCGCTGCTGTTTCGCCCTTTGCGCGAAGTGCAACGATGAAGGCGGTCATCTGCGACGGCGTGGCCGAGCCTTCGAGAATCTCCGTGATCGCCGACTCGGCAACCTCGGGCTCGAGGTCGTGGCGTGCGATGAGCTGCGAAAGAACGGCAGGCCAGCCACCGAACTCGGCAAGCGGGCGAGGGTGCGAAGTCGTCACCCGGTCATTCTCTCCCCTGCGGAGCGGATTCTCTACGCAGTTCGACGGCGCTGGCGAACAATGCGACGGCGCTCTCGCTCGGTCATACCGCCCCAGACGCCCTCTTTTTCGCGCGACGCGAGGGCATGCTCGAGACAGGCGATACGAACGTCGCAAGTTCCACACACCGCGATGGCGACCTCAGCGCTGGCTTCGTCGCCCTCGTCGGGAAAGAAGACCGCCGGATCCAAACCCTGACAAGCACCCTTTTGCCGCCATGAAATGTCCGTGATTGTCACGCCCTGCCCCCCAGCATTCGTGTAATCGGTGGCATCGGTCACGTTCCCCCCGAAACGTGACCGATGTCTCACCGTGCGGAAAGACTAGGACTGCCCCAACGGCGGGCGCAAGTCTTCGAGCCCGAGCCCCGAGGCCCGGGCCGCAGCTGCCGTCAGACCCCGAGGTCGGAGGCCAACTCGGCCACCGTAAAGGGAGCCAGTTCGACCACCTCGAGGTAATTCGGGTGGGTACAGACCAGTTGAACCGGACCCGCACCGAACGCCTCGAGATCTTCGGGGCTGAACTCGAAGCGGACGTAGTGGACTGCCGCGGTGATGTTGTCGCGGGTCAGCGCAGCATCGTGCTGCTCATCGGTGACGGGGGCAACCTCGCGACCGTTTGCCAGCTTGATGCGGAACGAACGCTCGATTCCAACCAGTTTGGGCAGCCACTCGCGCATCGCAGCGTCGGAGGTGAGCTCGATGAAGATCGTTGCGCACAACTGGCCGGCCTCGGGAATGAGCGGGTTGTACGCACGCAGCTCGTCGACGACGCCCTCGTCGGAGATGACACGTTCGGCTCGCAGCATCTCGTGGATCTGGTACCACATCGTGTCGCGACTCTCGAACATGACGGTCACGACGGTGCCCATCTCGATGCGACGACGACGCTTTGTCTCGATGATTGCCGCCTTCTTTTCGGCGCGGATCTTTTCGTAGGCACGCAGGTCGAGGATGTCGTCGACGCTCAGCTTGCGGGAAACGGTTGTGGGGGGCACTTCGATTTCCTTTCGTTGTTTGTTGTTGGGTGTTTGTTGTTCAGTTTTCTTCTGGAATTCCGTACGCGCGGGCCAAGAGTTGCAACGGGTGGCTCGGCGCCTTGCCCGTTTGCTCGTTGATCGCGGTGTTTGCAAGGTGGCAGTCACCGGCCACTTCGTCACCATCGGCTGCGGTGATTTCGTCGGCGAGTTTCTTGGCGATCGGCATCGACAGATCCGCGTTTTCCGCTCGCAAACCCCACATGCCGTCGATACCCGAACACGTCTGAACGAGCTTGATCTTCGCGCCCGTCAGCTTCAGCAGGTCGCGGCTCTTCAGGCCGATGTTCTGAGCGCGCAGGTGACAAGGGGCGTGGTAGGTGATCTTCTCGGGAATCTCACCGGGAAACTCGGTGACGAGTTCGGTCCCCTCGGATTTGTGAATGCGCATCAGGTACTCGGCGGCGTCGTAGGTGTTCGCAGCAACGAGTTCGGCGTCGGCGCCGCCGACGTAGTCGACGTAGTCCTTTTTCAGGATGTAGCCACACGTTGGTTGCGGGACAACGATGTCGTTGCCCTGACGGACCGAGCCGGCAAGAGCCTTCACGTTGTCGGCGGCAACCTTCTTGAACTTCTCGACGTCACCGCTGTGCAGGTACGGCGCGCCACAACATGATGCGCCCTCGGCCAGCGAACATTCAATGCCGTTCTTCTCGTACACCTTGACGAGGTCCTTGCCGATCCCCGGCTCTTGGTACTCGACGAGGCACGTCGGAAACACCGCCACGCG
>CAZKVD010000043.1:0-14845 GCA_964556145.1 uncultured Bifidobacterium sp.
CCGACGACCCGATGTCGGAAGGCGAAGTCGGTCGTTGTGGCGTCGCCGTCGACACCTTGTCCGACATGGAAGACCTCTATGCAGGAATCGACCTTGGTGCGATCACCACGTCGATGACCATCAACTCGCCCGCAGCAGTCATCTTCGCGATGTTCATTGCGCAGGCCGAAAAGGCCGGCGTTCACCGCAGTCGCCTCGGCGGAACCCTGCAGAACGACATCCTGAAGGAGTACCAGGCGCAGAAGGAATTCGTCTTCCCTCCACGCCAGAGCATGCGTCTCGTGCGCGACACCATCGCATTCACTGCCGCCGAGATGCCGAAGTGGCACTCGATTTCGATTTCCGGCTACCACATCCGTGAAGCCGGAGCGACGGCTGCCGAAGAACTCGCGTTCACGGTTGCGAACGGTTTTGCGTACGTCGAACTGGCGCTGCAGGCCGGCTTGCCGATCGATGCCTTCGCTCCGCGTCTGTCGTTCTTTTTCAACGCTCACATCGACTTCTTCGAAGAGATCGCCAAGTACCGCGCGGCGCGTCGCATCTGGGCCCGTTGGTTGAAGAATCGTTACGGCGCCAAGCTCGATCGCTCGATGCAGTTGCGTTTCCACACACAGACTGCCGGTGTGTCACTGACCGCGCAGCAGCCCGAAATCAACATTGCACGCACGGCAATCGAGGCGCTCGCCGGTGTGCTCGGTGGAACGCAGAGTCTGCACACGAACTCGATGGACGAGGCGCTTGCCCTTCCCACCGAAAAGGCCGCACGTATCGCACTGCGTACGCAGCAGGTCATCGCGTACGAAACAAACGTCGCCCACGTGGCCGACCCGCTCGGTGGTTCGTGGTACGTCGAAGAGCTCACCGACGAGATGGAGCGTCAGGCCGAGGAGATCTTTGCCCACCTCGACGAACTCGGTGGCGGCTCGATTCTCGAGGGCTGCATCCGCGGTATCGAAGAAAACTGGTTCCAGGGACGCATCGCCGACTCGGCCTACGAACTCGAGCGCGCGTTCAACCAGGGTCGTCGCACGATCGTCGGTGTCAACAAGTTCACCGAGGGCAACGAAGACGACAATCTCGAGATCCTGCAGATCACCAACGAAGACGAGGCCCGTCAGCTCAAGCGCCTCGACGTGGTCAAGGGCAAGCGCGATCAGGCCGCGGTCGATGCGGTGCTTGCCAAGCTCGCCAAGGAAGCCGCGGATCCCGAGATCAATCTCATGCCGACCCTCATCGAGGCAGTCGGGCTGTACGCGACGTTGGGCGAAATCATGAACACGATGGCGGTCGTCTTCGGCCGTCACGTCGAGGTGCCCACCATCTAGGTGTCACGCACACGATTGGGGGAATCGTGCACAACATCAACGAAATGCCGGCGCGGTTGGCGGCCTTCCTTGCGAAGGTCGAGCCGGGCTGGAAGAACGTCACTGTCGATTCGTACGAGGTGATGACCGGTGGCTACAGCCGTCTTCTCGCGCGCGCCGAGGTCAGCCATGCGGGCGGTCGTGAGACGCTGGTGTTGCGTGGCGACCCACCCAAGGATCGACAGCTCATCGAGACCAGTCGCACTCAGGAGTACGAACTCCTCCGCGTGGTGGCCGACCACGGAGTGCGTACTCCCCGGGCCCTGCATTTCGACGAAACGGGGGAGCATCTCGGGGCCTCGACCATCATCCTCGAATACTCGAAGTGCACTTCGTTCGTTCCATGGTTCACCGCGGGTGGCTCACTCGACGGTCTGCACCTGCGCTTGGCCGAGGCAATTGCGTCGTACCAGCAGGTTCCACTCGACAAGCTGCCGGCCAGCATGGAACGGCCCGCCAGTTGGGACGCGTACATGACCAAGCGGATCGATGCCTGGCGTCAGGCGAGCCGGAACCACGTCGAATCGTTGCCGATTTTCCATTACGTGGCCGAATGGCTCGATGCGCACCGTCCACCCGAGGCGCCGCTCGTGTTGCGCCACGGTGACTTCCAGAGTTCCAACGTGATGATCTCTGCCGATGGCCACTTCGAGATGATCGACTGGGAACTTGCCGGCATCGGTGACCCACGCGAGGACATGGGCTACTTCAAGGCAGTTGCCCAGGCGATGCCGCCCGACCTTCTCGACGACACCCGCATCGAGGAATTCTGTGCCCGCTACCGCGAGTTGACGGGAATGAACGAACTGCAGGTGAACCCGGCGACGGTCGCCTACTTCCTCATTCTCGGCGTCGTCGGAACCGTCGAGCAGCTGATGCAGGGTGGTGCCAAATGGGCGACCGGAGAAAACCACCTCTTCAATTCGGTGTTCAACATGTCGTCGGTTCTCTTTGGTCAGAGCATGTGGTTGGTTGCCGCTTCGCAACTGGCCGAGCCGATGAAACAAATCGCCGCCGCGGCGAGAGGGGGCAACTGATGTTTTCCAGGCCGACCACCGAACAACTTCTTGCGGGCATTGCCGAGCAATTGCGCACGACCGTGATGTCCGAGATTCAGACCGAGCCGACGAAGATCCTTCTTCAGCAGATCGACCAGATCCTGATGGGCTGCTCGCGGCGTGCGGCCCACGAAATTGCCTTCATCCACGAAGAGGCACAAAAGGTTGCTGCACTCACCGGCCGGGACATGGGTACACCTGCAAGCCTGCACCTCGAGGATGTCGTTGCTTGGTACCACTCGGTCAGCGTTGCCCTGTCCGAGGAAGTCGAGGCTGCATTCGCGTCGGGCGACCAAAGCCGCATCGATGCCGTACGGGGTGTCCTCGATGCGCGTTCTGCAGTCGAGATGCAGATCCTCGGCGCGCTCGATCTTGTCGGCCGCGGGTGACCGGAATCGAGACGCCCTCGGGCTGGGTACGCAACGGCGATGCGTTCGTCCGCGAGTTCGCGTTTCCTTCGTTTGCGCTCGCGGGTGAATTCGTGGCAAGAATCGGTCGAATCGCCGACGAGGTTGACCACCACCCAGAAGTGGCGCTGCGTTACCCGGGCATCGTCACCGTGCACACGACTTCGCACGACGTCGGCACGGTGACCGCACGCGACCTGCGCCTCGTGGTGTTGATCGAAGCCGCTGCCTAAAGGCCGAGCGCCGTGCCGGTTCCGCGGTCGGCGGCACCCTGGCGGAACTTGGCCGCGTCGATTGCCATGTGCTCGGTGACCTCATCGGCGCGCGTGTATTCGTGCACGCAGATTCGCGCCTTGATGCGCCATTCGCCGTCCCGGCGCTCGTAGGTGTCGAGGTAGCGACCCCACCACGTTTCGAGCAACTTGCGCCGGGACTCTTCGCGGAACACGTACGTGACGTTGTAGATCTCGCCGGTTCCGGTGCCGGCGTCTTCGTCGACTTCAATGGCGTGGTTCATGATGCAGTGCATCGTTGCGGTGAAGCGTGTGTGCGACGACACCACCCGATCGCAGAAGTCCATCGCGTTGCCGACGAAGACGCCATGGTCGTCGGTCGCATCGGGCCAGTAGGCCGACTTCATGAGGTCGGCATCGAGCCTGTCGACGCCACGTGAGTAGCGGGCCCCGACCTGGCGGATCTGGTCGTGTGCCGAGAGTTCCGTCACTTTTTGTGTTGCCATCGCATGCCCCCGATCGATTGCTCTCGCCATTGTAAATCGTCGGGTTAGCGTGATTGCCATGGAAGAGTCGGTACGCAGGGTGTGGGCGGCGTTCGACCGTGAAGCCGTTCGCCTGTCGGCAACGACCATCACCCAACTGTTCGAAGCCGATCCCGACCGACTCAGCCGTCTCACTTTCGATCTCGCCGACCTGAGGGTGGATTTCTCGCGCCAGCGTGTCGACGCCGCGGCGCTCGAAGTGTTGCTTGCGCTGGCGGCAGCAACCGAGGTGGCCGATCGTCGTGATGCCATGTTTGCCGGCGAGCGAATCAATGCAACGGAAGACCGAGCGGTGTTGCACACGGCACTGCGACTTCCGGCCAATTCATCGATCGAAGTCGGCGGATCGAATGTGGTCCCCGTCGTTCACGACGCCCTGGCGCACATGTCGATCCTTGTCGACGAGGTGAAATCAGCGGGCATCCGCACGGTGCTCAACATCGGCATCGGCGGCAGTGATCTCGGCCCGGCGATGGCAGCCCTTGCACTTGCGCCTTTCGCGACAACCGGCATCGAGGCACGTTTCGTGTCGAACGTTGATCCTGCCGACTTGGCGGCGTGTCTCGCCGATCTCGACCCGCGGACGACTGCGTTGGTCGTGTCGTCGAAGACCTTCACCACCCAAGAGACGATGGCGAATGCAAACTCTGCCGTGAACTGGCTGGCAGACGGCCTTGGTCTCGACCGCGATGCCGCGGTCGCCGCACGGGTGTATGCAGTGTCATCCAACGGCGCCGCTGCCGCTGCTTTCGGTGTTCCCGCATCACACGTCCTGCCGATGTGGGACTGGGTCGGCGGGCGTTTCTCCCTCGCCTCTGCAATCGGATTCTCTCTCATGTGCGTCATCGGTGCGGAGAACTTCACCCGGATGCTGGCCGGCATGCACGTCGTCGATGTGCACTTCGTCGACCAGCCGCTCGACCGCAACGTGCCCGTCTTGATGGCGTTGATGGGCATCCTCAACCGCAATGGTTTCGGGTCGTCGTCGCGGGCCGTCATCCCGTATCTACAGCAACTGTCACGCTTTCCCGCGTACCTTCAGCAACTTGAGATGGAGAGCAACGGCAAGCGCTCCGACATCGATGGTGAAGCGGTGGGGCGCCACACCTCGCCCGTGGTGTGGGGCGAACCCGGAACCAACGGCCAGCACGCGTTCTTCCAGTTGCTTCACCAGGGGACCGAAGTCATCCCCGTCGACTTCATCGGCGCGCGCCGCTCGACTGCGATGGGGATCGAGCAAAACGACATCGACTCACAGCACGCCAAGCTCGTTGCCAATCTTTTCGCCCAGGCCGCGGCGCTCGCCTTCGGTGCCCCGGCGGCAACCGACAACCCGAACGCACTCGGTGAGCACCGTGCTTTCCCCGGCAACCGACCGTCGACGACAATCCTGATGGACGCACTCACGCCGGCGACCCTCGGCCAGTTGATCGCCCTCTACGAACATGCAACCTTCGTGCAAGGTGTCGTGTGGGGGATCAACAGCTTCGATCAATGGGGAGTCGAACTGGGCAAGGTGTTGGCCAATTCCGTGCTCGCGCACATGGCCGACCCATCAGCACCGACGACCCTCGACCCCGCCACTCGCGCAGCAGTTACCTGGTTCCGCTCTTAGCGGGCGACAACCATCACCCTGGAGTCGCCCTTAGCGGGCGACAACCATCTTCACGTCGTTCCAGGTGGCGGACATGCCCGCGCCCATGGTGAGGCCGGCATCGACGGTGATGTTCTGGCCCGTGATGTAGCTGCCGCCCTCGCTCCACAGGAACATGACCGTTTCGGCGATGTCGCTGGCGTGCGGTGCGCGCTTCAGCGGTGACATCGAGGCCATGCGTTCTGCGGCCTGCTCGACGGCGTCGGGGTTGCCCGTGATGACGTGAGCCGTCATGCCGGTGGGAATCGAGCCCGGCGCGATCGAGTTCGATCGGATGCGGTGACTGGCAAGTTCGGAGGCGGCGCTGCGTGCAAGGCCGATGACGCCGGCCTTGGCCATCGCGTAGGCGTGTGGTCCGAGGCCGCCCATGACACCGGCAACCGATGCGGTGCCGACGATGCAGCCGCCGTTGCCGGCGGCGATCATGACACGCGCTGCGTGCTTGTAGGTGGTGAACACGCCACGCACGAGCACTGCCATCGTCTTGTCGAAGTCTTCGAGCGGTGTCGCTGCGATCGGGCCGGAAATTCCGACGATGCCGGCGTTTGCGAAGCAGCCATCGAGACGGCCCCATTTTGCGATTGCGGCATCGGCTGCTGCGGCGACGTCGGATTCAACCGTGACGTCGCACTTGACGAAGATCGCCTTGTCGCCGAGCGACTTTGCGACAGCCTCGCCGCGCTCGACGCCGTAGTCGGCGATGACAACCTTGCCGCCCTCGGCAACCGCGAGACGTGCGGTCTCTTCACCGAGACCACTTGCTCCTCCGGTGACGAGCGCAACCTTTCCCTCGAAACGACCAGCCATGATTCCCCCTTCGTCGGCGTGACGAGGACGATTGTAGTGTCGGGTTCTCTGGGGGCCGAATCGAGGGAAGGGGACACGATGGCAAAGCCGCCGTACGGAGTCGGAGCGGGTCGTATCAAGGGCACGGGTTCGCGACAGACGATCATCGCCTATTTCTCGATGCGGGGCGTCAGCTTCGAGGATCGCTGCTCAGCGGCCGCCGCTGCGGGTTTCGACGGCATCGGATACAACGGTGCCGAGTACCTGAAGCTTCGTTCCGAGGGCTGGACCGATGACCGTTTCCAGTCGATTCTCGACAAGTACGGGGTGCGCATTCTCGAGCTCGAGGCACTGCGCCTGCTCGACGACGAAGCGTCGCGCGACTTCGAGCACATCGCACGCACCTTTGGTGCCGAGCGCGTGCAGGTGATCGCACCGTTTGCGGGCAATGTCGACATCGACCTGAACGTGGCGGGGAAGTGGATCGGCGACCTCGCCCGGCGCACGCAGGACGCCGACGTGCACTACGCGATCGAGTTCCTGCCACCCACACGCATTCCCGACATCGCAACCGCGCAGAAGGTGTGTTCCATCGCGGGTCATCCGAATGTCGGCCTGTGTGTCGACACGTGGCACGTGTACCGCGGTGCCGGGGGTGCGTCGCTCGCTGATCTCGATTTTGCCCGGGTGAAGAACGTGCAGGTCGACGACGGCACGATGAAGCCGGTCGACCCCGAGTACATCCCCGACTGCATTCACAACCGCGAATTGCTGGGTGAGGGCGAATTCCCGCTGGTCGACTTCTTCCGCGCCACCCCGCCGAACGCCCCGATCTCGGTCGAGATCATCGACGACGACCTCGACCTCATTCCGGCGGCCGAACGGGCCGAGCGCATGGCGAGGGCCCTCGAGCGAACCCTCGCGCAGGTGTAATCCACCGTTGAGGTCCTGAACTTGTCCGAATCCACGCCACATGGGAGAGAATGAAGCCATGGGAATCCAGCCGCCGCAGATCGGTCCGAAGAGTCCGGAAGAAGCAGACATCAAGGGAATCAATCCCTTCCGTGACTCGGTCATGCACCAGTGTCCGCACATGTACTTCCGTCGCATGCAGCAGGAAACCCCGCTCTACGACGTCGAGGGCACCGATGTGCACATCGTGACGCGTCACGAACTCATCGTGCCGATCGTCCGTGACATCGAAACATTCTCGAACCAGTTCGGCAGCGCCGGCGAGCCCGCAAAGGGCGATGTCATGCAGAAGATCAAGGAGATCTACGCAACGGGCTGGCCTCCCGTGCCGACCATGCTCACGATGGATCCGCCGTGGCACACCCGCTACCGCAACACCGTCGCGGCGTACTTCACTCCCCGAAAGATCGCCGAACTTCGTCCCCTCATCGAGAACTACGTCGATTCGCTTCTCGACAAGATTCTTGCCGACACAAATCGTGACATCGAGTGGGTGTCGGAATTCGCCGTACCGCTGCCGGTCATCGCAATCGCGACGATTCTCGGTGTGTCGCCCGACGACATGGCCGACTTCAAGCGATGGAGCGACGACAACATCTCAACCATCGGTTCGTCGGTGACCGACGAGCGACGCATCTCCGCCACAAAGGGAATCGTCGAGATGCAGCATTACTTCGCCGAGCGTCTCGAGGCCCGTCGCGGCAATCCGCAGGGTGACTTCCTCTCGGATCTCGTCAACTCCGAGGTCGACAACGGCGAGGGCGGCAAGCGCACGCTGACGATGCCCGAGATGCTGTCGATCATCTCGCAGCTGTTGGTTGCCGGCAACGAGACCACCACCAACACGCTGGCCGAAGGAATGCTGTACTTCGGCCAGGACATGTCGGTGTGGGACAAGGTGCGCGCCGACCGTTCGCTGATCCCGCCTGCGGTCGAGGAAATGCTGCGCCTCGCTTCGCCGTCGGGCGGCATGTTCCGCGTTGTCACCAAGGACGGCGTTGAAGTCGATGGCTGCCCGGTCAAGAAGGGCGAGCGACTGATGGTGATGTACTCGGCGGCCAACCGCGACCCCAAGGTGTGGGGCGAGACTCCCGACAAGTTCGATCCAACCCGAACGAATCTGAAGGAACATCTCGCCTTCGGCAAGGGCATCCACTTCTGCATCGGTGCGCCGCTTGCGCGCCTCGAATTGCAGATCGCCTTCGAGAAGCTGGCCGATCGGGTCAAGGCCTGGGAATTCGCCGAAACGAACGACTTCCATTACCACCCGTCGTTCATGCTGCGGGGCCTCGAGAAACTCGACCTCCGCCTGACGCTCGCCTGAGACCCAGCCGTAGACTGGCGGAGTTATGGCAGCTGAACGCATTCTCGTGGCAAAGGTCGGCCTCGACGGCCACGACCGCGGTATCAAGGTCGTCGCCCGCATCCTGCGCGATGCCGGCTTCGAAGTCATCTACACGGGTCTGTTCCAGACCCCCGACAAGGTCGCTGCAGCGGCAATCGACGAAGACGTCGACGCCGTCGGCCTGTCGATGCTGTCGGGTGCACACATGACCCTCGCCCCGAAGGTCGTCGACAAACTGCGCGAGCGCGGCGTCGACGTTCCCGTCATCGTCGGCGGCATCATTCCCGACCAGGACGCGCCGAAGTTGAAGGCGCTCGGAGTCGCAGGTGTCCTCAGCCCCGGTGCCACCGCCGAACAGGTCGTTGCCGTTGTCCGCGCCACCATCGAAGCTGCAAAAGCAGGCAACGCGGGCGTGGCAAAGTAGCCCCGTGGCCGACAAGAAGCCGAACGACAAACCAAAGGATCAGGCCGAGCGGTTGCTCAACCTTCTTGCCATCCTTTCCCAGGACAGCACGTACCGCACGCTCGAAGACATCCACTTCGCCACGCGCATGTACGACGACCGCTCGTTGTTCGAGCGGGACAAGAAGATCCTTCGCGAGATGGGCATTCCGATCGAGGGAGTCACGCTGTCGGGGCAGCAGGCCGGTGTCATGGGTTACCGCATCGACCGCCGCGAGATGGAGCTTGCCAACATCAATTTCACCGACGACGAACGTCGGGCGCTGCAGTTGGCGCTTGCGGCAGTGCACGTCGATACAGCCTGGGCCGAGCGTGCGCGTCTCAAGCTGAACCTCGATGAATCCGACATGCCGACCGTCGCAGAAATCAATCTTCCGGTCAACAGTGAACTCTTGCCGCAACTGGCCGATGCCGCTTCGCGCGGTGTGCGCGTCGAATTCGCTTACACGGGTGGTCAGAATCGGTCGCTGAATCCCTACGGTCTCCTCAGCCGCGGGGGCTATTGGTACGTGGTTGGGCACGATCTCGTGCGCGATGCCATCCGCAGTTTCCGTGTCGACCGCATCATCGGTGACATCACCGTCACTGCCGACACATTTGAACGTCCCGACGGATTCGACGTCGAGGCAGCAGTGGCGACCGACGCGCAGATGCTGGGCGAGGCGGGTTCGCCCGACGTCGCGCGCGTGCTTGTCGAAGCCGACCTGGCCCCGGGTGTTGTGCGCGAATTCGGGGAAGCCTGCGTCGTCGAGCGTCGTGACGGTGCCGTGGTGGTCGAGGTTCCGTGTGCAAACCGCGTCGCATTCCGTTCTTGGGTGCTCGGACTCGTTGCGGGTGCCGAAGTTCTGTCGCCGGTCGAAGTTCGCAACGACATCATCAACTGGCTCGACGCAGTGGCGGGTGCAAAGTGAAGCGCCGCAAGTCGTCAGAGCGCGTTCAAGGCTTACTGCTGATGCTGCCGTGGCTCTTCGAGCGCAAGTGCGTGAAGATCGACGACATGGCCCGCACGTTCGGCCTCGATCGCGACACGTTGATCGCGGACCTCACGATGTCCACCTTCTGTGGCATGCCGCCTTATTCGCCGCTCGAGTTGATCGAGATCTATTTCGACGACGACGAAATCTGGATCGAAATCCCGCGGATCTTCACCCGGCCGTTGCGGCTCAACGTCGAAGAAGCCTTCACGCTGAAGGCCGTGGGTGAGGCCGCAATGTCGGTGATGGGTGCCTCGACCTCGTCGGCTCTTGCCTCGGCCCTCGCCAAGTTGCCCGATCTGGGTGACGAGGATGCGGTCGTGGTGCGTCAACCAAGCGACCCAAAGCTCGCCGAGCTGGGAGCCTGTGCCGCATCCCACGAGGTCGTGACGATCGACTACTTCACTCCGGTGTCGGGCGAACGCAGCAACCGTGAAATCGTGCCGATGCGACTGTGGGTCGACGGCGACCATTGGTACTGCGATGCCCACGACTTTGCGTCGGGTGAACATCGGTTGTTCCGACTCGACCGCATCGAATCGCTGACGCGCACGGGTAGGTACGTCGAAGCAGCGTCTCTTCCGGCGCTTCCCGACGAGCCGGGTTTCAACTGGTCAACTGATGCCGCCGACGTCACCTTGCGCCTGGAACCGGGTGCGCATTGGGTGGCCGAGCGCTATCCGAACCGCGGCGTCAAGCGAACGTCCGCCGACGTGATCGAAGTGACGTTGCCCGTCGCCAACACCGATTGGCTGGGTCGACTTCTGGTGCGCGCCGGCAAGGATGCAACCGTTGTGTCGCCCAAGGCGTACGCGTCCTTGGGCGTCGAGGCTGCGCAACGCATCCGTTCGCGTTACGCGTAGTTGTGTTCAGGCGGCCCGTTGGCCGATGATGCGACGAAGGTCGCCCAGGGTGTGCGCATCGTGGTTCTTGATGAGAATCGACAACAGTCGCGCGGTGGCCGTGGCGTCGCAGAGGGCATCGTGGGCATTGTCGAGGGGGATGCCGTAGCGCTCGCAGAGTGTGGCGAGGCGGTGTGACTCGGTGCGTTTCGGGTCGAGCTTGCGTGACAACTCGAGTGTGCAGACGGGACTGTCGACTTCGAGGGCAATCGAGTGGCGCTGGGACTCGGAGGCAATGAATCCGTAGTCGAATTTGGCGTTGTGAGCCACGAGCACACGCCGCTTGGCGAGGCGCCGCAGTCGACGCAGGGCGCGTCGCGTCGGGAGGCCGCCGTTCACATCGTCGTTGGTGATGCCGTGAATTTCGTGGGCCGGTGGATGTGGCGTGTCCCACGGCAACGTGCCGTTGCCCGGACGTACGTAGGTGGAAAAGCTGCGCTTGATGCGACCCTGTGTGTCGGTGATGACGGCACCAACCTGCAGGATCACGTCGTTGGATGTTGACAGACCCGTGGTTTCGACGTCGACGACGAGAAATTCGATCTTGTCGAGGCGACGAGCATCGTCGTCGTCTCCGTGTCGTGGTCGCATGAGATGCACGGTAGGGGGGAGGTGTGGCGAAGAGACGTAAGTCGTCAGCCGGCCATGGCCTTTTGGAAGGTGCCGAGGTCGAAGTAGTCGCGCCACAGAGCGATCTTTCCGTTCTTCACCTCGAAGACTCCCGCAAGCGGAAGCTCGACCCAACGTTCACCCATCTTGAAGCGATCGATGCGCTCATTCAGGACGATCCCCGACGTCATGTCGCCTGCCGATGACTGGCGCACGATGACCCAATCGATTTCGCTGCAACCCGCGGTGAACGGGCCGAGAACCTGTTTTACGGCTTCGATTCCAAAGACCTTCGACATGGGTACGTTGTCGTACTCACAGTCTTCGGTCATGAGGGCACAGGCGGAGTCGAGATCTTTTGCCTCGATGTGCTTGATGAATGTGCGTACGAGTTCGTCGGGCGTCATGCCGACAATTGTGACGCAGTGCTAGGCACTGCGTGGCATCCGTGCCCGGATACCGATCGGAGCGGCAACGGTGAAGCCAGCCAAGTGGCGGTCCTCTTCGCTCTCGCCGGCCCAAAAGCCGTACTCGTGATTCTTGCGGGCGAATTCGCGGCACGGGGCGACGACGGGGCACTGGGCACACAGTTGGCGTGCCCGTGCTTCGCGTCGCTCCCGTGCCTGGGGACGTTCGGCCTTCGGGGGGAAGAACAAGGCCGTGCGCCCCTTGCACATCGCGAACTCTGTCCAGTGGCTGGACGAAGTCGCGGCGGTCAAGCTGACGGTCTGGGTTCCGGGGGATTCGAGGAGGGTCATTCGATTTCCTTTGGATTTCGTTTCCGACAGTGATGACTTGCGGTATTGCGAGGGTGGCGGTGGGGCAGGGAGGGGGCGCCCCAGCCGCTCGTATTTAATACTAAAACCGCGTCAGCGAAAAGTCAAGACTTTTAGCGCTAAAAATCAAAACCCAATGCGGAGAAGGGTTTGGTAGCTACAGCAGCTCGGCGGCGAGGCTGGCGACCTCGCTGCGCTCACAGGCAGCGAGGGTGACGTGGCCAAAACACTCTTGGCCTGCAAAGGCCTGGATCAAGACCGCGAGGGCGTTGTTCGACTCACCCATGTACGGGGCATCGATCTGGCTGGTGTCGCCGGTGAAGACCACCTTGGTTCCCTCGCCAACGCGGGTGAGGATCGTTTTCAGAGTGGTCGGCTCGAGGTTCTGGGCCTCATCAACAACAACGAACTGACGCTGCAGCGAGCGTCCGCGCAGGAACGTCACCGACTCGAGCGACAATTGGCCACGTGCGATGAGGTCGTCGATCAGGCGCCGCGCATCGCGGCTCGAGCGCTGGTCGGTGAGAGCCACGATCGAGTCGTGGATTGCCGACATCCACGGGTCGAGCTTCTCGTCGAGGCCACCCGGAAGGAAACCGACCTCGGCGCGACCAACGGGGACGAGCGGCCGGTACACGGCGAGTCGTTCGTAGCGGCGCTGCTCGACGACCTGCTCGAGGCCGGCTGCGATCGCCATGACCGTCTTGCCCGTTCCTGCACGTCCGTCGAGAGCTAGGACCGTCACCTCGGGGTCGAGAAGCAACTCGAGTGCGAAACGCTGTTCCTTGCTCCGCGCGCGAAGGCCCCATGCTTCGGGGGCATTGTTCGCGAGCAACACCCACTCATCGAGGCGTCGACGTGCGAGTGCCGAGTGCGATCCATCGCGCAGCACGGCGAATGAGTTCTCGGGTTGATCCCCGCCCGCATCGATTGCGTCGGCGGGAATGGCGCCGGCCGCATAGAGATCGTCGATCACCTGGTAAGGCGCCGACAGGGATGTCCAACCCATTGGTCGGGTCGCCGCGGCTCGGCCGACCGGCTGATGTTCATCGGCGGTGATTCCCAGGTGGGCGGCCTTGATGCGCAGGGCTGCATCGTTGGAGATGAGCCGCGTCGGGCCGTTGCGAGCCTGGCCCAGGGCCGCGCCGATGATGCGATTGTCGGGGATTTCGGGGTCCAGGCCGTGCTCGATGAGCAAGTGCCGTTGAATTCCGTTCACCTCGATGTGAACGCTGCCTCCTTCGGCTCCCGCATGCACTTCGAGCGGAGTGTCGAGCACTCCGCCTGCTTGGCGTCGCAGATCTTCGAGTGTGCGCAGTGCAGTACGTGCGGCGCGACCGACGTCGTCGAGACGAGTCTTCAATCCGTCGAGTTCCTCGACAACGGTCAGCGGTACGACGACTTCGCTTCCGGGAAACGAGGTGAGACTCGATGGATCACCGATGAGTACCGAGGTGTCGAGCACCACGCGCGTTCGTTGTCTCGTTGTGTGTTCTTCGTGCAGGGGGGATGATTGTGAACCGGCCATGTGGCGCGTCTCAGTCATCGCCACCCCTTTCGTGCAGAGCATGAACTGAAAGCAACTTTCGTAGTGTTGCCGATCGCGACGCTCTCGTGGTGGACACTCGCTTCGCTGCGAAATCCGGTTTTTGGGTCTCGCGAGGGGTCATCTCGCAGATTTTTTCGGAAATTTTTTGGAGGCACTTTTCGGTTGCTGCGACGCATGTGCATCGGCGACTCAGCGCGGTTTCGTTCGACCCGTTTCGCACTCGAATTTCGAATTGAAAATGCAGTCCCGATCCTTTGTCGGCAGCGTCAATCGAGGGTGCGTCGAACCTCGGCAAACCCTTTTGCCACAAGGGTTTGCGGATTCCGAGTCGTGCGACGGCGCAACCGAACCACCGCACCGAACGCAGGTCGACTCGGGCGATGTGTGGATGCAGATCGATGCGCCGATGAGCGCAGTGAATCCCGCTTTTCGGGACGCACGATGAGGCATCGCGTGAGAGCTTCGAACGCACCAACGGCGCGGAAATACTTGTATTCGGCGCTTCAACGTATTCAGATATGTCTTGCACAACGCTCCGATTCCGAGGAGGAAATAACAACATGACCAAGGCAGAGCTCATTGATGCGGTGTCTCAGAAAGCAAATGTCTCAAAGGCAGATGCCGAGCGGACAGTCGCAGCGTTCTTTGATGTGGTCATCGAGATCACCAAGAAGGGCGACAAGGTTGCGTGGCCGGGCTTCGGCTCGTTCAGCACCACGAAGCGCAAGGCCCGTACTGGTCGCAACCCGCAAACGGGTGCAGCAGTGACGGTCCCGGCTTCGACCGCAATGAAGTTCTCCGCGAGCTCAACGCTCAAGGCAGAGTTGAATCCAAACCGTAAGTAAACAAAAAAGAGAGAGGAAATACAGTGGCAGCAGCAAAGAAGGCCCGTAAGAAGGCCGCACCGAAGAAGGCAGCAAAGAAGGCAGCACCTAAGAAGGCCGCCAAGAAGGTTGCAAAGAAGGCAGCTCCTAAGAAGGCAGCGAAGAAGGCCGCCAAGAAGGCAGCCCCGAAGCGCAAGAAGGCAGCGAAGAAGGCAGCTCCTAAGAAGGCTGCAAAGAAGGCTGCTCCGAAGAAGGCCGCAAAGAAGGCCGCTCCGAAGCGCAAGAAGGCCGCCCGCAAGAAGGCTGCAAAGTAATAACAACCAAGCAATAAAGCTTCGGTTCGGAGTGTTGAGACTGGGGGGCGAAAGCCCCCCAGTCGTCATTT
>CAZKVD010000044.1:0-13773 GCA_964556145.1 uncultured Bifidobacterium sp.
GCCGGGGCAACCGTCGTTGCACCGGCCACGGTGGTGGTGGGCAGTGCAGCGTTCTTCACGCGTGCCGTGGTGGTTGCAGTTTCACCCTCGGATGAACCTGAACCACCACATGCGGCGAGCAGGGCCGCGGCAAGCGCGACTGCAAGTACGGACTGTCGGTGTTTCATGGTCATCCTTCGCAATTCTTCGCGACGAAGTCGTCGATCTTCTGGGAGGCGGATTCGATTTCGGCCGTCGCAAATTGCGTGACGACCTCGTTGAAGTTGTCGAGAGTCGGATCGCTCTCGAGCGAGTCGGCCATCGCAGTTGCAGCCTCGGCAACAGCAGCGACGTCGGCAGAGATTTCAGCAGGGGTTGTTTCGGCGAGTGCATTCAGTGCGTCGGCGCGCGTCTTCATCTGCGCAGCGACTTCTTCGATCTGTGCATCGTCTTCGAGGTTCGTTGCGTTGATGCCTTCATCGCTCGCGGCCTTGCAGAACGCCTCGAGCACCGCTGCTTCGTCGACGACGGATGTGTCGGTTGCAACGGCCGTTGTGTCGGCGGTTGTGTCACCGCTCGAGTCACCGTCGGATCCTCCGCAAGCACCGAGGACAAGTGTCCCTACGAGAGCAATGGAGACAGCAGTCCCCCTCAATCGATAACTCAACATCTGTCGCCCCTTCCGCTGCACCCGGGTCAAAGTACTGGAGGAACTTACTATTGACCAGTCAGGTGCCAGAAGTTTCTTGGGCCGGCGGAAGCCCGGGATCAGCCGACATTCAAGGCGGCCAGACGAGCTTCAACCTCGGATCCGGACGGGGCACCAATCACAACTTCACGATCCCCCGTGGCGTCCTGAAACACCCACGCGGGCTGCCCGGGAACCCCGAAAGAGGCGAAAATCGAGCCGTCGGTGTCGTGAACATTGGTGAAGGTCAGGCTGTGACGGGCAACGAAGTCATCGATGTCCCCGGGCGATCCGTTCCAGCCGACCCCAATGACCTGCACCTTGCCGGCCCATTTCTTGCTGACCGCCTCGACCGAGGGGGCTTCACTGTTGCACGTGCCTCAATAAGGCGCCCAGAACCAAAAGGCAACGGGCGCGCCGTTGTACCGCGACCCGAAGTCGGCTTCGGCCGGGGCGGTCGCATTGGTCGTGGGTTGCGACGCAGGATCAGTTGTCGATGCCACATCGGTGGCCGGCGCCGTTGCCGCCGCTGCGGCGTCCTCTTCGGTCGGCGCGGCGTCCTCGGCGCAGCCCGCCATCGCGAGACACACAACAAGCGCGACTGCCGACAGACGCCTCACGATCCGCGGCGCTCCTGAAGAAGTGCAGTGACGACCTTGCCGTCGGCCTTGCCCTTGCTTGCCTTCATGATCGCACCAACAAGCGCGCCGGCTGCCTTTTCCTCACCTGCGCAGTACTTCGTCCACGCATCGGGTTGCGCAGCGATTGCGTCGTCGACGAACTGCGCGATGGCCGAGGTGTCGAGTGCTTCGAAGCCCTTTGATGCGGCGATCTTCTCGGGGTCTCCCCCGCCGGCTGCAAGCATGTCGACGAGAACAGTCTTGGCCTGTGTTGCAGTGATCTTGTTTGCAAGCTCCATCTGAGTGAGAGCTGCAAGGTCGGCTGCGGGCAAACGCGGCGCTTCGCCTTCGTCGGCAAATGCCTGCTGCACCCACACGAGTGCACGCGCGGCATCGCCGCCGGCTTCGGCAACCGCACGCACGTAGTTGTCTTGCCCTCGCTCGACAACCACCGAGACTGCTTCACCCTCGACATCTGCACCGGTGAGTGCAGACAATTGCACTCGTCGTGCCGCCGGCAGAACCGGGAGAGCTGCACGGACCCGTTCGACCCATGCAGCATCGGGAGCAAGCGGCACGAGATCGGGTTCGAGGAAGTAGCGGTAGTCGTCGGCGTCTTCCTTTGCGCGAAGAGTGTGCGTACGCCCCTCGGCGTCGTCCCAGTGTCGCGTCTCTTGACGAATCGTGCCGCCCGTTTCGAGCAGATCGATTTGACGTCGTGCCTCGTATTCGATTGCACGCCCGAGGGCGCGCACCGAGTTCACGTTCTTGATCTCGCAACGCGTACCGAGCGGGTCGCCGTAGTGACGCACCGACACGTTTGCGTCGCAGCGCATCGATCCCTCTTCCATTTTTGCGTCGCTGGCACCAACCGCGACGAGGATCGCACGCAGTTCGTTCACGTACTGGCGGGCCTGCTCGGCCGTACGGATGTCGGGCCGTGAGACGATTTCGACCAGTGGCACACCTGCGCGGTTGAAGTCGATGAGCGAGTACTCGCTGCCGTGGATGCGCCCGGTGGCGCCACCGAAGTGGGTCGACTTGCCCGTGTCTTCTTCGAGGTGCGCACGTTCGACATCGATGCGCACGTCACCCGGGAGCATGAGATACCCATCGACGTTCAGTGGCTGGTCGTACTGACTGATTTGATACGCCTTCGGCAAGTCGGGGTAGAAGTAATTCTTGCGGTGGAACGTGCATGCCTGGACCCGGCAATTCAGCGCAAGGCCGATTCGCATCGCCAACTCAACCGCGTGTTCGTTCAATACCGGAAGAGCACCCGGCAGACCCAGCGTGACGGGATCGATGTTCGTGTTGGGTTCATCGCCGAATCGGTTCGGGGATGCACTGAACAACTTCGTCTTGGTGGCGAGCTCGACGTGGACCTCGAGGCCAACGACGAGTTCCCAGCCCTCGGGCAGACCGTTGTCGAACCTTGTCTCGTTGCTCATGACGCACGCTCGAGTTCTGCAGCCACGCGAAACATGACGGGTTCACCGAGTGTTGGTGCAAGAACCTGCACGCCGACCGGCATACCGTCTTGACCTGTGCCGAATGGAACGCTCATCGCGGGGTGCCCGGCAAGGTTGGTGGGGATCGTGAAGATGTCGCAGAGGTACATGGCGAGCGGGTTGTCGGTTTTCGACCCGAAACGGAACGCAACGCTGGGCGAAGTGGGTGTGAGCACCACGTCGGCCTGCGCATAGGCACGGGCAAAGTCGTCGGCGATGAGGCGTCGCACCTTCAGTGCCTTGCCGTAATAGGCGTCGTAGTACCCGGCCGACAACGCGTACGTACCCAACATGATGCGGCGCTTGACTTCGTCGCCAAAGCCGGCCTCGCGGGTATCGGCATACATCGTGTTGATGTCACCGGCCGCGACTCGCTTGCCGTAGCGAACGCCGTCGTAGCGAGCGAGGTTGCTGCTGGCTTCGGCGGGAGCGATGAGGTAATACGCCGTGAGCGCGAACGACAACGACGGCAACGTGACGTCGACGATGGTTGCACCCGCACGGGAAAGTGCATCGAACGCTTCGTCGAGACGAGCCAGAACGTCGGGATCGGCGCCTTCGGGCAGATCGGCGACGCGGCCGATGCGAAGCCCCTTCACGCCCCGGCCGAGAACGTCGACCAACTGGGGAGCAGGCTGCGGGATGCTGGTCGAGTCCATCGGATCGTGACCGGCGACCACCTCGGTGAGAATCGCAGCGTCTTCGACGGTGTGTGTGAAAGGACCGATCTGGTCGAGGCTGCTTGCGAATGCAACGAGGCCGTATCGACTGACAACGCCGTACGTGGGCTTCACTCCGACGAGCCCGCACAGGGCTGCGGGTTGACGAATGCTTCCGCCCGTATCGCTACCGAGGCTGCCCGCGGCGAAACCGGCAGCAACTGCTGCGGCACTACCTCCGCTGCTGCCGCCGGGAACGCGCGACGTGTCGAGGGGGTTTCGCGTCGGACCGAACGCCGAGTTCTCGGTGCTCGAACCCATCGCAAATTCGTCGAGGTTGGTCTTTCCGACGAACACGGCGCCTTCGGCGGCAAGCTTCTGAACGGCCGTTGCGTCGTAGGGCGGCTTCCAGCCCTCGAGGATGCGCGACGAACAGGTGGTATCGATGCCACGCGTGCACATGTTGTCCTTGAGCGCGATCGGTACACCCGCGAGTCGACCGGGGTTGTCGCCTCGCTTCACGCGGTCGTCAATTGCATCCGCTACCGATGCAGCGTGCTCGCGCATGACGAGGTTGAACGCGTGAACTTCGCCCTCGCGCGAGTCGATGCGAGCGAGGTGTGCATCGAGAACGCTGCGCGCACTGCTACGGCCCGCGGCGACATCGGCGGCGATCGCCGCAACCGTTGGAAAGCCGTTCACCGAAATCTCAGCCATCGAGACCTCCCGAGGGAGGGACACGGAAGCGCCCGTCTTCGGCAGCAGGTGCAACCGCGAGAACCTCGTCACGGTCGAGACATGGACGCTCGACGTCGGGACGCAACACGTTGACCAGCGGGTACGGCTGGGTCATCGGCTCGACATCGGCGAGATCGAGGCTGTCGATGTCGGCGAAGTGGTCGAGCATGCCGTCGAGCTGGCGCGTGTAGCGCTCGACTTCTTCGGGGGAAACGTTGAGACGCGCGAGACGCGCGACTTTCGCCACGTCGGCGGCGGAGAGACGCTGTGACACAGCGTTGGATGCTAACGAGTCACGGGCGAGAAATTCGGGGGGCGCTTTTCGAGGAAGCTGGCCACACCCTCCTTGAAATCCGACCGACGCAGCGACTCCTTCATCAAGGTCAGTGCCTTTTGCTCGGCGTCGGCCAGGGTGACGCCGTAGTCGGCGTACACCTGCTGCTTCATGACCGCCATCGAAGTCGGTGAGACGTTGGCCGCTAGGTCGGCCGCGTAGGAAATTGCATGGTCGAGAAGTTGGTCGGCGGGCAAGACCGCATTCACCATTCCCATGGCGTGCGCCTCTTCGGCGAGAACCACCCGAGCCGACAACAAAAGGTCCAACGCATTCGCGGTTCCGACGAGTCGCGGCAACAACCAGCTCATGCCGTATTCGGCGATGAGGCCGCGGCGTCCGAACGCTGTGGTGAACTTCGCACCGGCAGCAGCGAAACGAACGTCGCAGGCCAGAGCCTGAACCATTCCGATGCCGGCGCACGCGCCGTTGACCGCCGCAATGACGGGTTTCGGAACGGTGGTGGTGAACGACTGCAGATGCGAGCCCGAGGCGGCTTCCGCACTCGGCGCGCCGTCTGCCGAACCACCGATCGACTGGAGTGCGTCCATGTCGGCACCCGCGCAAAATCCCCTGCCGGCGCCGGTGACCACGATCGCGCGAACGTCGTCATTCGTGGCGCACTCTTCGAGCAGCCCGAAGTAACGCGAGGACAAGTCGGCGTTCCACGCGTTCATCCGATCGGGACGATTCAACGTGAGAAGTGCAACCCCGGGAGCGGGAGCGGAGATGAGGACGACGTCTGCGCCGGAACTATTGGTGCTCATGGGCGGACACGCTAGACCCACTCCGTCGATCGGCCCGAACCTGGGCAACGAAGATCACCACCGACACGGCGAAGACCACGATCGACACCCATTGGTTGAGGCGCAGGCCGCCCGCCTCGTGGGCACGGTCGATGCGCAATCCCTCGACGAAGAATCGCATCGCGGTGTAGCCGGCCGCGTACAACCAGAAAACACGCCCGGGTTTCAATGATCCGCGGCGGTTCACCAACAGGAGAACCACACACAACAGCGCACACCAAATTGACTCGTAGAGAAATGTCGGATGAAAGGTTGTCCCCGGGGCGAAACCCGCGGCGACCGTCTTCGATTCACCGACCCGCAACGCCCACGGAAGGTCGGTCGGCTTGCCGAAGAGTTCCTGGTTGAACCAGTTGCCCCAGCGTCCGACTGCCTGAGCCGCCGCGATGGCGGGTGCGGCAACGGTGACCACGACCGCAACGTTCAAACCCCGACGATGCGCCGCCCACATGCCGACCGGTACGCCGAGTGCGATGCCACCCCAGATGCCTAGTCCCCCCTGCCACACCTTGACGATGTCGCCGAGGTTGTCGGCGAAACGATCCCAGTCGGTGACGACGTGGTAGATGCGCGCACCGACGACCCCGGCCGGCACGGCCCACATCGCAACCGCGCTGAAGTCGTCGACTGTTCCGGCGTTGCGGCGCTCGAGACCACGGCCGGCGATGCGCACCGCAAGGATCACACCGAGGGCGATCATCAGTCCGTACGCGTTCAGCTTGAGGGGGCCGAGTTCGATCGCGTTCGACGACGGACTCGGAATGCTGGCGAGAAAGCCCAGCCTCGAGGGCAACGTCAGACTCCCGTCACGCGGCGGGCAAAGGCGACCGAACCCGAGAAGATCGTCGACTTGTCGAAGTCTTGGGTGGCGACGTGGAAACTGCGCTCGAGCTTCACGTGCTCGACCGTGCCGCCGTAGGTCGACGCCAAAGCGTCACTTTGGGCCGGGTCGACGACGTGGTCGTTGACCGACGTATATAGAAGGAGTGGAACGCGCACCGCGGGGTAGCGAACCGACAACGGAGTGAGACCCTCGTGCATGAACGACAACAGGGGCCGCACCGGCGTTCCGGGATAGGCATTTTCGACGACATCGGGGTCGGCAATGTCGCTACCGATGCCCGGAATCACTTCGGTGCCACCGTCGAGGATTCCCTGGATGGCATCGAGCATCTCTTTGGCGAGGGGCAACGTCGCCGGGTTGACGCACACGATGCCACGGGTCTCGGGATGCCGGTCGGCGAGCCACAACGTCAGCGACCCACCCATCGAAAGTCCCATGACGACGACATTTGCGGTTCGTGAAGCGAGACGCGCATACGCAGCATCGGCATCGCGACACCAGTCGCTCCACGTGGTGGGCAACATGTCATCGACAGACGTGCCGTGACCCGCGAGTCGCGGCATCTCGACGTGGAAGCCGGCCTCTGCACAAGCATCGGCCAAGCCGCGCATTGACCCGGGGTTGCCGGTGAAACCGTGCACCACGACGACACCCGCATCGAGTGTTCCCGCATGCGACCACGCTTCGGCGCCTTCCATGACCTGCGATCCGCTCATCTGCGTCAGTGTAGACACAGGCTCGTCGTACGTCGGATGCCTGTCTAGCCTCGGAAGAATGGCGGCGAAACGACAACGACTCGATGCTGCCGCGCTGACCGCAGCCCTGCCCGTGATTGCACTGTTGCCCGCGTGGTTCGCCAGCACCTCACTGATGTGGCTCGTCACCTCCGTTGCCTTCGATGCGCCCTACGCGTTGTTCATGGGAGTCGTTGCCCTCGGGTCGGTGGTCATGTTTCTGCCGTTCACGCAACGCGTGTTCCTCAACCGACTCCTCGGAGTTCGACCGCCCAACGTCGACGAACTCCGCCGGCTGACCGCCGCAACACGCATGGTGGTCGCCGCCGCGGGAACACCCCGACGACGCTTCGTCCTCGCGATCGACGACAGCGACGACATCAATGCCTTCGCATGTGGCGGTCATGTTCTCGTGGTCAGTTCATTCGCGGTGAAGAACCTCGACGATGACGAACTGACGGGCGTCGTTGCCCACGAGTTCAGCCATCACCTTGGTGCGCACACGGTCGGCTTGTCGTTCGCACAGTGGTTCAGCCTGCCCGTGCTGCTGTGTGCCCGCATCGGCGACACCACCCGCAGCATTGCGCGACGACCACTCCGACGACTTGCGGGGTTCGGTCGTTACGGACCTTTCCTTGCGAAAGTCATCGGTTTTTTTCTGGCTGCATTTTCGTGGGTCTTCAACTCCACCCTCGCAGCGGCCCGGAACCTGAACGACCTCGTCGGTCGCGATGCAGAGTTCCACGCCGATCGTCGGGTCGTCGAGCTCGGCTTCGGGCGACAACTCGCACGTGCCCTTGCACACGTCGCACCGCGCGACGGAACGGCAATCGGAAGGAGCCGGCTCGATCGGGTGTTCTCGTCACATCCTCCGGCGCGCACACGAATCGCGCGAATCGATGCGCTGTTACGTTCGCGCCGGCTTTAGCCGGTCTTCGGACACGGCGGTAGCCTGCCGAACGTGACGGCCTCCCCCGCCAACTCGGCCAGCGACGAGTCGCCGTTCCTGCATGCAGCACGCGGTCTCCCCGCCTCGCATACGCCGGTCTGGTTCATGCGCCAGGCCGGTCGCAGCCTTCCCGAATACCGCGCTTTGCGTGGCGAGGGCAGCATCCTCGATGCGATCAAGCGCCCCGAACTCGCCGCCGAATTCACTCTCCAACCCGTGCGGCGTTACGGCGTCGATGCCGCGGTGCTCTACAGCGACATCGTCGTGTCGTCGCACGCGGTCGGCTTCGGTATCGATGTCGCACCGGGTACGGGTCCCGTCGCCGAAGCACCGTTGCGCACTGCTGCCGACCTGGCGCGACTGCGTCCTCTCGATGCCGAAACCGACATGGGCTACGTCATGGAAACCATCGACCTGCTCGTGCGGCAACTCGAGGTACCGCTGCTCGGTTTCGCCGGGGCCCCGTTCACCGTGGCGAGCTACCTGATCGAAGGCCGGCCGAGCCGCACCTACGAGCACACCTTCGCAATGCTGCGAACGGAACCCGTTTTGTGGGGCAACGTGATGGAGCGACTGACACAACACGCCATCGAACTCGTCAGTCGCCAGATCGCCCACGGAGCGGGCGCGTTCCAGATTTTCGACAGTTGGATCGGTGCGCTCGATGATGCGACCTACCGGGCCGCGGTTCTGCCGCACACGCGCACCTTGTTTGCCGAACTGCATTCTCGACATCCGTCGGTACCCGGCATCCACTTCGGCGTCGGCTGTTCGCATCTGCTCGAGGCCATGCACGATGCCGGCGCCGATGTGTTGGGCGTCGACCAAACGATTCCACTCGATGAGGTTCGCCGCCGCGTGGGAGCCGACGTCGTTCTGCAGGGGAACCTCGACCCGGCGGCAGTGTTGGCGGGTCGCGACGCGGCTATTGCCGCAGCGGACGCCGTTCTCGAAGCAAACGCCGGGCATCCCGGACACATCTTCAACCTTGGTCACGGCGTCACCCCGCAATGCGATCCCGATGTGCTGCTCGCCGTGGTTGAACACGTTCACGAAAGGACCCGCCGATGATCTCGGTTGTTTTGATGGCCTACGGCACTCCCCGCAGCCGCGAGGAGATTCTCCCCTACTACACCGACATTCGTCGCGGTCGTCCGCCGACCGAGGAACTTCTCGCAGAGCTCACCGCCCGTTACGAAGCAATCGGTGGCCTCTCCCCTCTTGCCGCGCTGACCGAAGCACAACGTGATGCCGTGCAGCGCAGCCTCGATGCGTTGCAGCCCGGCAGGTTCCGCGTGACGCTCGGACTCAAGCACGCACACCCGATGATCGAGGAATCCGTCGTCGACATTGTCGGTACCGGAACCGAAAGAATCGTCGGTCTGGTGCTGGCGCCGCACTATTCGTCCTACAGCATCGGACAGTACGTGGGTCGGGCACGTGCGGCAGCCGAACCGAGCGGTGTCGAAGTCGTCGGCATCGATTCGTGGGCCACCGAACCCGCGTTCATCGAATTCCTGGCAGCCGACATGAAGGCGCGCCTGGCGAAAATGCCGGCCAAGACCAAGGTGTTGTTCACCGCGCACTCATTGCCGCAGCGCATCATCGATGGCGGCGATCCGTATCCGAACGAACTTCGCGCAACCGCGGTGGCCGTTGCCAACGCCCTCGGGCTTCGCGAGAACGAACAGTGGGCGATTGCGTGGCAGTCCGCCGGCCGCACCCCCGAACCGTGGATCGGGCCCGACGTCCTCGAGGCGATCGACGAGCTTGCCGCCGATGACAACGGACCCGACGGCGTTCTCGTCTGTGCATGCGGATTCGTCGCCGACCACCTCGAAGTGCTCTACGACCTCGACATCGAAGCGAGGCAGCACGCCGAGTCAAAGGGCCTCGTCTTCGACCGTACGTCATGCGTGAACGACAACGAATCCGTCATGAGTGCACTGGCGCGTCGCGTCGTCGAGGCGGTGGCTTGAGCAACGGCCAGGGCACGGGGCGCGTCGTCATCGTTGGCGCGGGCATCACCGGCCTCGCCTGTGCGCACAGGCTCCTCGTCAATCGTCCCGGAACCCGGGTCACCGTTGTCGAAGCGGCTGATCGTGTCGGGGGGCTCATCCGCACCAGTCCGTTCGCCGGCCATGCCGGTGTCGACGAGGCAGCCGATGCCTTTCTGCTCCGCGTTCCTGCGGCACGCTCCCTTGCGATCGCGGTCGGCTTGGGCGACACCCTGACGTCCCCGGCAATTGCACACGCGTCGGTGTGGCGTGGCCGCTTGCATCCACTTCCCGAAAGTCTGCTGCTCGGTGTCCCGACACGACTCGGACCACTGGCTCGCTCGCACTTGATCTCGCCGGTCGGGAAGGCCCGGGCCGCGCTCGAACCGCTGTTGCCCCGCACATCCCTCGATGACGACTGTCTGGGTCGATTCATGCGCCGCCGCCTCGGCAACGAGGTGCACGAGATGTTGATCGACCCTCTCGTCGGCAGCATCTATGCCGCCGAAACCAACAACTTTTCGCTGCGCGGAATGCCACAGCTGCACGAACTTGCACTCGAAGGACGCAGCCTGCTGATCTCGGCGCGAAAACGCCCAAAACCTGCACCTGCAGGCGCCGAGAATCCGGTGTTTGCCGCACCACGGGCCGGAATGCAGGCACTCATCGACGCGGTTCGCGGTGACATCGCCGCACGTGGAGCAACCATCCTCACCAATGCGCGCGTCGAATCGGTGGAACGAGCCGGAAGCGGACTCGTCGTGAACGCCGCGGGCCAGGCACTCCACTGCGATCACGTGGTTCTCGCCGCGCCGGCGCGCGCGACCGGCACGTGGCTGGCCTCGTCGGCCCCGCAGGCGGCGCACCTGTTGTCGGCGTGGGAACACGCATCGGTTGTGATGGTGACACTCGCGGTTCCCCGTCAAGGTCTTCCGCGCACGGCCACGGGAAGTGGCTACCTCGTCCCGAAGCCCGAACAACGTTTCGTCACCGCAGTGTCGTTCGCCTCACAGAAATGGGCACATCTCGATGACGGGACGCACGCGCTGTTGAGAATCTCTCTTGGTCGCGACGGCATGCCGTTGCACCAGCACTCCGATGACGAACTCCTCTCTTTCGCCCTCGCCGACTTGAAATTGCACCTCGGCGTCGACCCCGACGTGCGCCAAGCCCGGCTCACACGTTGGGTCGAAAGTTTCCCGCAATACCGTCCACGACACTTCGAGCGGGTCGAGCACGTCGAATCGCACTTGGCAACCGAACTACCCAACGTGCATCTGGCGGGTGCGAGCTACCGCGGTATTGGAATTCCTGCCTGCATCCAGCAAGGAAACGACGCTGCCGATCGCATCTCCGCACGGATTTCCGCGCCGAACACCTGAGTTTCTTGCCACAATTGGTTCATGCGTCGGTTCAGGTTTGCGCTTGCCACCATCTTGTTGGCCGCAACCTGCACTTACGCACCGACTCCGACACTGGCAAAGGGCACCGACCGCGGAACGACCTCGGTGCCGCGCCTCGGCCGCACGGTTGCAACCGTCGACATTCCGTCGATTTCGTTGCAGACTCCGTTGCTCTACGGCATCCATGACGGCGCTCTGTCGAAGGGGCTTGGCTTGTGGCCCGGCACGGCACTCCCCGGCAAGCCCGGAAACGCCGTCATTGCCGGACATCGAACCAGCCATGGTGCGCCGATGCGCGATATCGACAAGCTGAAGATCGGTGATCGCATCTACGTCACGACGACGGGCAAACGAACCGCAGTTCTCGAATACCGCATCACCAAGCGACAAATCGTTCGACCCGATGCAATGTGGATCACACGTCCGACACGTGCTGCGACACTCACCATCTTCGCCTGCCACCCACCGCATTCGATCGCGTACCGGTACGTGATCTTCGCCAAGCTTGTCGGCCAATCAAGCACCGGCCGCGCGTGAAAATACGTATCACCCGCGGCGCGACCAAGTCACTCGCCGCCGGCACCATGGTTGCAGCGGCGATGCCGCCCTGGGGTTGGTGGCCACTTGCATTTCTCGGCCTCGCTTGGTTCCACGGAACCAGCAAAACGGCCTCGACACGGCGTGGCGCATTCGCATTCGGCGGACTGTTCACACTCGGCTGGTTGTTGCCGGCCACCGCCTGGATGTGGTTCATTTCCGCGCCCGGATGGATCGTTGCCTGCGTTCTCTTCGCCGTCCTCCATGGTCTCGCCGAAGCTGCCATCTGGCGCGTTGAACGACGAGCGGTTCTGCAGCCCCTCGTGCACGGTCTGGTCGAGGCGTTGCGTTTTTCGTGGCCCTTCGGTGGCGTCCCACTTGCTTCACTTGCGATCTCCCAATCGCAAAGTCCCGTCATACCGCTCGTGCGTGTGGTCGGAGTCATCGGTGTCACTTGGTTCGTATGGCAGGCCGCGGTGCTCATCCGTGCACGCAAGCGCCACCTCTTCACGATGGCCGCAATCGGCATCGTCACCATTGCGCTCGCGCCCACGGCCGGCAACATCGAAGGCTCCCCCCGGATTCGCGTCGCGGCGGTGCAGGGCGGTGGCCCACAGGGAACGCGCGCCATCAACACCGACCCGCGAACGGTTCATCTCCGTCATCTCGAGGTGATGCGCACCATCTCGCCGACCGACAAGGTCGACATCGTTGTGTGGCCCGAAAACGTGGTCGACGTTGCCGACTTCGCGGCATCGCGCGAGTTCGCCGAAATCTCCGACGAGGCAAAGCGACTCGATGCGCCGGTCCTGGTGGGAGTCACCGAGGACGCGGGCCCGGGACGCTTCACCAACAAACAAGTGGTGGTTCTCGCCGATGGTCGACTGGGCGACGAATACGACAAGGTGCGCAGGGTTCCCTTTGGTGAGTACATCCCGATGCGCGGCGTCCTTCGTGCGATCGGTGCACCCGTCGACCAGGTACCCACCGACGCCGTGTCGGGAACAAGCCCGGCGCTTCTTTCCGTGCCGTTGAACCGCGCAACGATTTCCGACGACGAGCCGGACGAAGTGTCCGTTGCAACCGCAATTTCGTGGGAAGTGTTCTTCGCCGGTCGCGTGAACGAGGGCGTCGAGGCCGGCGCAAGCATCGTCGTCAACCCCACCAATGGCTCGTCGTACCGCGGAACAATTCTTCAGACACAACAGATTGCGTCGTCACGGATTCGCGCACTCGAATCGGGTCGCTGGGTCGTCCAGGCGGCCCCCACCGGCTTCTCCGGTTTCATCAGCAACAGAGGCGACGTCGTTTCGCGAACACGCATCGGTGAGGCGAAGTTGATCATTGCCGACGTTCCGCTGCGCACGGGCCGCACTTGGTATTCACGGCTCGGGGATGCGCCGATCATCATCGTGATGCTCGGTGTGTTCGCGGTGGTGTTCCGCAGGTCTCTGCAGGCGGCAAAAACACCACGGGGCGGAAAACCTACTCGGCGGTAGCCTGACCGCTCTATGACAGTGGGGGCAGACCCGAACGGGCCGTTGCGCATCGCCTACCTGACCTACCGAGGCAAGCCCCACGTGGGTGGACAAGGTGTGTACACACGGCACCTCACCAAGGCTCTCGTCGACCTTGGTCATCATGTCGAGGTTTTCGGGGGTCAGCCCTATCCGGTTCTCGACCCCCGCGTGCCACTGCACCAGTTGCCGAGCCTCGACATTTTCAACGATCAGTACCCGGGTCGCTTTCCCGCCTACTGGGAACTGAAGAACTGGCCCAACATCGTCGAGGCGGCCCAGTTCCTGAAGGGCACATTCGGCGAACCCAAGGCCTTCAGTATCCGGGCCCACCGCGCATTGAAGGCCCGTCGCAACGACTTCGACATCGTGCACGACAACCAGTGCCTCGGTGACGACATTCTGAAGATCGAAAAGATGATCCCCACGATCGTCACGTTGCACCATCCCATCACTC